>CAKTWE010000177.1 GCA_934630385.1 uncultured Collinsella sp. | reverse complement strand
TGCAGGCCTACGGCATTCTGTACATCAAGCGGGCCGATGGCACCTTCGTCAGCGAAAGCTATAACCAGAAGATGCTCGACCCCATGCTGTACAGCATCATTCTGCAAAAGAACAGCTGGCGCGATTTTGTGGAGCTTCGTTCGGTAATCGACATCGGCACGCTGAACGTGGTCATCCAGCGTGAAGACATCGCCTCGTTCCTGCCGGATCTCTACTGGACCTTCGGCGAGCTCTCGGCGGAGCTTCACTCGTCCACCCCCTCCGTGGACCGGGTGCTGGAGCTGGACAGCCGCTTTCACACCCAAATTGCCGGGGCCGCCCAAAATCCGATGTTGGAAACCATCACCGAATACATCACCCGCTTAACGCTGCCCAGCCGGTACGAAACCACCCGCCGGGTGCTGGAACAGGGCGATGTGGACCGTTTTGTGGAACTTCACCGGCAGCTGCTGGCCGTGATTGAGCGGCGGCAGGCCGATCAGATCGCACGAACGGTGCAGGATCACTACATTTTCTGGAAATGACTCATTCAGCCCGCTCGCCCGCATCGTGGTGTGCGGGCAAAATGAGCATTTTAAAGGTAGGATGTTTAACGTATAATTTCCCTTATCATCCTTCCAATTCGTTTTCCAAAAGGCTTGAAGCAAGGAGCTTTTGCCATGAAAAAAATCATGATCTCTGTGGTCCCTGTGGCCGCCACGACATCCTAATCAACCCCAGGGCCATCGCCCGGGATGTGTATGAGTGCTACAAGCATGGCGCTGCCATGGTGCACCCTCTCCGTGCAGCTTCTGGTGGCTCTGGGCGGCGGCAGCGCCATTGACACCGCCAAGGCCGCCAGCATCGTGCTGGCCTGCGGCGGCAGCGTGGAGGATTACGAGGGCGAAAACAAATCTTCGAAGCCCGGCCTGCCCATCGTGGCGGTGAACACCACCGCGGGTACCGGCAGCGAATGTACTTCGTTCTACATCGTTACCGACCCGGTGCGCCACAGCAAAATGGCGATGGTGGACCCCAACTGCATGGTCAGCATTGCGGTAAACGACACCGATTTCATGTCCTCCATGCCGCCCAAGCTCACCGCCGCCACCGGCATGGACGCGCTGCCCCACGGCGTGTGCAACGCGGTGCTGCTGCCCTATGTGCTGGCGTTCAACAGCCGCAGCCCGGTGTGCCGTCAGCGGTTTGTCTCCATCGCCGGTGCCATGGGGCTGCCCGCCAACCTGGGCGAAGCCCATGCGGCGGAAGCTGTCATCCAGTTTGTCAAGCAGCTCAGCGGCAGCGTGGGCATCCCCGCGACGCTGGCCCAGCTGAACAAGGTGGACCCGGCCGATTTCGGCACCCTGGCCGATCTGGCCCTGCACGACACCTGTATGACCACCAACCAGCTCACCCCCACCCGGCAGGAGGTCATTGCCGTGTACACGGCGGCCTTCCGTGGGTAACCATCTCCACGCGCTTTCTTTGCATGAAAGAGCGGTCCCGCAGCGCTGCGGGACCGCTCTTTTTGTTTCTGCGTTTTTTCGTGTCTTTGGGTGCGTTGTCCTCTTTTTGATGTTC
>CAKTWE010000176.1 GCA_934630385.1 uncultured Collinsella sp. | reverse complement strand
TGCAGCGCCGCCAGACTGCCCGGACGGAACAGGAAAGCGCGGCCGAAAACGCCCGTGCCCAGGCCGAAGAACTGGCCGAGACGAAAGAATACCTGGCCGGGGTGCAGGAGCAGCTGGACAAGCTGGAAAACGTGCAGAAGGGCCTGAAGCTGAAGCTGCAGGGCCGTCAGGCCCAGCTGGAGGCTGCCGATGCGGCCGAGCAGAAGGCCAGCCGGGATCTGGAAGCGGCCCGCCAGCGGCTGGGCCTGCTTCAGGATCTGGAACGGAACATGGAAGGCTACCAGTACAGCGTAAAAACTGTGATGAAGGCTGCCCAGAACCGCCGCCTGCGGGGCATTGTCGGCCCGGTGGGCACCCTGCTGCGGGTGCAGAAGGGCTGCGAGGCGGCCATTGAAACGGCACTGGGGGCCGCCGCCCAGAACCTTGTGGTGGACGGCGAGGCCAGCGCCAAGGCAGCCATTGCCTTCCTGAAGCAGGAGAAGGCGGGCCGCGCCACCTTCCTGCCGCTGGATACGGTGCAGCCCAGCCACCTGGATGCCAGCCGCCTGCCCCAGGGGGCGCGGGTGGCCTCCAGCCTGGTGGAATACGACCCGCGCTATGAAAACGTGGTGTCGAACCTGTTGGGGCGCATTCTGGTGGTGGAGGACCTGGACGATGCCAGCCGGGTGGCCCGCCAGATGGGCTACCGCAACCGCATTGTGACGCTGGACGGCCAGGTCATCAACACGGGCGGCAGCTTCACCGGCGGCAGCCTGTCCCGTTCGGCCGGGCTGTTCAGCCGCCGGCAGGAGATCGAGGAGTTGAAGAAAAAGACCGCCGCGCTGGAAAAGAAGCTGGACGAAGCCCAGCAGGCCACCGACCGGTGGAAGGATGAGGTAGACGGGCTGAATGCCCAGCTTACCGCCTCGGCCAGCGAGGCCGTGGTGGCTGGCGGGGATAAGATCCGCGCCGAGATGGAGGTGCGCCGCCTGGAAGCCGCCCGGGCACAGGCGGAAGAGAGCGCCGCCCAGCTGGAAAAGGAGCTGGCCGACTTGGCCCTTCAGCTGGAAGAAAGCCGCCGGGCCGCCGCCGAGGCGCTGGCCGAAGAAAACCGGCTGGCGGACGAGATCGGCGAGCTGGAGCGGGAACTGGAAGAACTGAGCGGCAGCGACGATGCCTTTCTCGAGACCCGGGCGCGTCTTTCGGAAGAATTGGGGGACCAGCGCCTGGCCCGTCTGGCGGCCGCGAAGGACGCCGAGCGGCTGGAAGAGGCCATTCGGACGCTGCAAAGCCGCACCGGTGAGAGCGGCCAGCACCGCAAGGAGCTGGAGCAGGGCATTGCGGATCTGACCGCCCTGAACGAAGAAAACCGGAAGAAGATCGAGCGGATTCGGGGTGAAAAGGCTGAGAGCAGCCAGCGCATTGAAGCGCTGGAAGCCGAGATCGCCGCGGCCACCCGCCGCCGCCTGGAGGCGGAGGGCAGGAGCGCCGAGCAGAACCAGCAGGTACGCGCCCTGAGCGAAGAGCGGGAGCGCATGAGCGGCGAAATGGCCCGCCTTGCCGAGCGCAAGGCCGCTGCGGAGA
>CAKTWE010000175.1 GCA_934630385.1 uncultured Collinsella sp. | reverse complement strand
CCGCATCCAGACTGCAGCCGTCCGCCCCCAGGTCCACCACCGCGTAGGCGCAGCCGTTCAGCGCCGGGGTTTTCTGAAACAGCTGTTCCAGGTCCCGACCGTCTGCCCGGATGGAATAAAAGGCAAAGGCTGCATAGGGGTCCTCGGCATCCAGCTGCACCCCAGGCATGGCCATGGCCAGTTCGTTTTTCAGGGTTTCCGGGTCCTGCGCGGCCAGATGCAGCTCCAGCCGCACAGGCTTCCCCTCCGGCCCGCTCATCTGGCCGCACCAGTACGCGGCACGAATGAACTCCCGGCAAAAGAGGGTGTCGCCCAGCACCAGCAGCTTCAGCGTCTGCGCCGGATGGTTCAGCAGAGGCAGATACAGCGGCTGCTGGGTGAGCAGGCGGTAGGCAAGGGCCACGTCCTCCCGCACCACTTTGGTAACCGGTGCGCCCGCGCCCAGCCGCGCCTGGGCCTGCTTCAGGATTTCCCCGGCATTTTCGTCCTGCGAAAAAACCAGAATGTCGAACTCATCCGCCTTCGGGCACAGGGCGCGGCAATCCGTCTGCAGGGCAATGGCCGCGTCCAGATTGGCCACCGGGTCCTGGTCCATCAGCAGGTAGGTCACCCGCCCGCGGCCGGGCAGGCGCAGCTGCTGTAGGTCGTCTTCCAGGCAGATTCCTCCCAGCTTCCGGGCACGGGCCAGCAGTTCTGCCCGCTGCTCGTTTTCCTTATCCACATAGGCATCGGTGAAAATCACCGCCATACGGCCCTTCGCTGCCGCTTCGCCGACCAGCCGCACGCCCTGCTCCGCACGAACCAGATCTTCCGCCAGCAGAACCGCCGGTTCGTTCAGCTCAGAAAATACATACTTGCGCCGCCCGCCCTGCAGATGATACCGAAGCCAGGGGAACAGGTTGCTCAGCAGATCCAGCAAAATGGCGCCGCCCGCAATGGGGGCCAGCAGGTTCTGCAGCGAAATGTACATGCCTGCCAGCGTCACCGCAGCGGCAGAGCCGCTCATCCACTGCCACAGGTCCCGCCCGGCAAACAGATAGTCGGTGTAGCCCTCGTCCATGCTGAAGGTCTGCAGGCTGTGCACGGCGCTGTCCAGCGCTGTTTCAAACAGGTTCAGCCCATTGGGCTCTTTCACAAGTGCGCCGTCGGCCAGATACAGCCCCACCGCCAGCCGCACGCAGAAGATGCTGACAAACAACAGGCCCAGGCTTTTTGCCAATGCCCGGGTGATCTCCTCTTTTTTTCGGACGAATGCGCGCCAAAGCTGCGCCGCGGCGGCCAGCATCAGCAGCAGCGACAGGCCCCAAAGTGCAAAAAAGATCATTTTCATGGTCGTCTTCCTTCCCGTTCTGCTTTCTTTTCCGTTCTCAGTATACGGGCTTTCCCATTGTCCGTCAAATGGTAATACAACGTTCACAGCTTTGCCTTGCGGCTGTCATTTTCTTTCGATATAATAGAAATATTATGACATTTTTACTGGCCCAGGAGGCAATATGCTCATCTTCTATTCAAGCGTATTCCTGTTTTTCTGCTTCTCCTTCAGCGGCTGGCTGCTGGAGACCGTTGCGGCCGCCGTGCGCACCCATCGCTATGT
>CAKTWE010000174.1 GCA_934630385.1 uncultured Collinsella sp. | reverse complement strand
CAAAGGGGAAGATTTATGGGCATGAACAGAAAAGAAGGCGGGCTGCAATGAAGAAACGGCTGTGCCGGAAAGAATCGCATGCGGCACGATGCAGGCGGCCCCCTTGTAAAACAGCGGCCCGTGTGTTAGGATAAAACCGAAAGCTGAAGTCAACTTTAACATGAACCCGCAGAACACCCTGCAGAAAGGAGCCGCGCCATGTACACCATTGGTCAGGTATCGGAGAGGACGGGGCTGCCCATCTCGACCCTTCGCTATTACGATAAGGAGGGATTGTTCCCTCACATGGAGCGGGTTTCTGGCGCGCGGCGCTTCAGCGAGCGGGAGCTGGAGGCGCTGCGCGTGATCGAGTGCCTGAAGGCTTCCGGGTTGGAGATCCGGGACATCCGGCAGTTCATGCAGTGGTGCACGGAGGGGGCCGGCAGCTACCCCAAGCGCCGGGAACTGCTGGAGCGCCAGAAGGAGACGCTGGAAGCCCAGATGGACGATTTGCGCCGCAGCCTGGCTATGCTGCAGTTCAAGTGCTGGTATTACGAGCAGGCCATGCAGGACGGCGGGGAAGAACGCATTCAGGCCATGCTGCCGGACAAGCTGCCGGCGGAGGTTCAGGTGCTGTACGACCTGGCCCACGGCCGCACGCCGGGAAAGACGGAGCTGAACGTAAGTGCGGGCTGAGCGGCCATTTATTGGGATCATGGGAACGATCCGGCACACGCGGGAGAGGTGAAATGCCTCCCCGCGTGTGCCTTTTTTTGAAGGGCTGAGGTATGACGGCGAAAAAACGGGAAAGGCTAAAAGCAGAACCCGGCGGGAAAGCCTGCCGGGCAATGCAGCAGCGAAAGGAGATCCCGCAGATGAGCGAGACTTTGACGATGGTACGCATTCCGTATCAGGAATACGCGGCCCTGTATTCGCCGATGGAGGGCCTGGCCCGGGGCACCCTGTTTCAGGCACTGGATAAACCGCTGGACGCGGTGGGCGGCGCGCCCCGCAAACCCAAAGGAAAAAAGCCCTGGCTGGACTATTTAGCCTTGGGGTTTGCCCTGGATGACCTGCGCCTGTTTCTGGATGTGAACCCGGAAAACCGCGAGGCGCTGGCCGAGTACAACGAGCTTTTGCGCAAGCGCAAAGAGCTGCGCACCCGCCTGGAAGAGCAGGAAGGCATGACCGATGTGTTCAGCGAGAGCGATGCCTGGAGCTGGGCGGTCACGCCCTTCCCCTGGATGTGAGAGGAGGAGAGAAACGCCTATGTGGAGCTATCAGAAGCATTTGCAGTACCCCATTCACATCAAAAACCCGGATGCCCGCGCGGCCCAGGTCATCATCAGCCAGTACGGCGGGCCGGACGGTGAGATCGGCGCGAGTCTGCGGTATCTGAGCCAGCGGTACGCCATGCCCAACGCCCAGCTGGCGGGCATTCTGACGGACATCGGCACCGAGGAGCTGGCCCATCTGGAGATGGTGGGCACGCTGGTGTGCCAGCTGTGCCGGGGCCTGACGCCGGAACAGATCCAGCAGCAGGGCATGGCCCCCTATTTTGTGGACCACACCGCGGGTGTCTGGCCACAGGCGGCGGGCGGCATTCCCTTCACGGCCACGGAGTTTGCC
>CAKTWE010000173.1 GCA_934630385.1 uncultured Collinsella sp. | reverse complement strand
GTGGTAGGCGATGACGTTTTGGCTCACGCCCGTCTTACCCAGGCGCGAGATCACGGGACGACCGGTTCGCTCGAGCGCATAGAGCACGGCTCCGACGATGGCCAACAGGGCGCCGACCAAGCCGATGCCGCCGCCGATGCCCATAAGCAGGGCACCGGCAAATGCCAGGATGCCCGTAACGGCAAATGCCATCCTACTCGGCGCGGGCGCATTAAACTCCTGCACCTCGGGATCAAAGCCGTGGTTGCGGAAAATTTGAGCGATATCCTCGGCAGCCAAGCGCTCTTCTTCGCTGCACGCCGGCGTGATGCCAGTGTTCTGCAGCAAGTGGTTAATATAGTTCTGGGTGTTCGCCATGTGCGCTCCACATCCATAATCCGACAAATAGGCCCAATGCATGCACATTAGAACCGTATATAGTCGAAAGTATACCCCGAGCGGGCGCAAACGGCCGAATTCTGGACATCTTAACGCCCCAAGCGGACAAGGATATAGCCTAATCTCCATATCGGACTAAAATCATGGCATCAAACACCTTCCCATGCGAGGATTCTATGACGGCAAGCAATACAACCGTAACGAATAAAAAGGGGGCGTCGGGGCCCGGTTTCGACAAGACCGCCCAGCGCATCCTCAATCTGTTCTTTGTCCTTAACAGCTCTCCCGAGCCATTGACCACAGAGCAAATTGTCCTGGATTCCGATCTTGGCTATGGGTCGGGCAATATCGACTCGGACAAGCGCAAGTTTCGCCGCGATCGCGAAAAACTCCTCGAACGTGGAATCACAATCAAGGAAGTCCGTGCAGCAGGCGCCCAAGAAACCGAAGAAAGCGCGTGGACCATCGATCGCGAGCACACGTTTGCGGCCGGTGGCCTCATCACTGCAGACGACGCGGACATCTTGCTCGACGCTATCGACCAGGCCCTTGCGACCGGTTCGGCCGCGTTTGCCACGCCGCTTGCAGACATACGCTCCAAGATCGCCTACCTCACCGGCGCATCGACCGCAGAAGAGCCTCCCGCCCGTCGCTCACCCGCCGTCGATGCGGTGTGGAGCGCTTTCGCCGAACGCTGCGCACTGCGCTTTTTGTATCAAAACGGGCACGGGGAGCAAAAAGAGCGCACCGTCTGCATATACGGCATGTTCGAGCATGAGGGCGTGGCGTATTTTTGCGGACTCGACAACGCCACCGACGAAATCAGGACGTTTCGCTGCGACCGTATCGTTCGCGCTTGGCGTCCCTCGAAGGCTTACTCCATCCCCGCCGACTTTAACCTCAACGATCGCCTGTTCTTTGAGTTTGATTTTGCCGATTGCAAGCCCGTTATGGCGACCTTTTCGTTTGCCCCGCAAGCCCAGGCCGACATGGTCAGCGGCCTTACGCGCGGTCGCGGGGAGCTCACCCGCACCGAAGAGGGTTGGACCTGGACCGTCGGCGTGCGCGACCTTAATGCCGCTGCCTCGTTTAGCATGGAGCACGCCATGGACGGCATGAGACCCGTTGCCCCCGATGCACTTAAACTGGCGTGGAACCACCTCATCGAAAGGACGGTGCACGAGCATGCCCGCGCGTAAACTCACCAGCGAGCAAAGGCTCTCGCGTGCGATTGACATCATGGAGGCCCTCTACGC
>CAKTWE010000172.1 GCA_934630385.1 uncultured Collinsella sp. | reverse complement strand
AGGTCATTTACGCCGAGCGTAACAAGATTCTGGATGGCAAGGACCTGACCGACCACATCACCGAGGTCATGCACGATACCGTGTACCGCTGCGTGCAGGAGTTCTGCACCAAGGACAGCCACGAGGGCGAGCGCGATCTTGAGGGTCTGCGTAAGTGGGTTGTGGAGCTGACCGGGCATATCGATACCCCTCAGTTCCCCGACGAGGACTTTGAGGCCTTGGCCGCCGATGTCCTGGCCTATGTTGAGAAGTGCTACAACATGAAGGCCGAGCGCCTGGGCGAGGACCTGATGCGCGAGCTCAATACCCAGGTCATGCTGCGCGTCATCGATACGCGTTGGATGAACTACCTGCAGGAGATGGACTACCTCAAGACCGGTATCGGCCTGCGCGGCTTTGGCCAGCGCGACCCGTTGGTCGAGTACAAGACCGAGGCCTACGGCGCGTTCCAGATGCTCGTCGACACCATGTACGAGGACTATCTGCGCACCGTTCTGCGCATCGAGATCAAGGCTGCCCCGCAGGCCGTGGAGCACAAGGAAGACCCCGCACTCGAGGGCGCGCGCTTCTCCGGCCCCGCCGATGTCGATGGCGACAACGGCAACTCGGTGCTGCGCAAGCAGGCTCAGGCGCAGGCTCGCACGGCCGTCCAGGGCGGTCCGGCTGCCGTCAACAACGGCGGCAAGGTGACCACCTACCGTAAGGACGAGAGCGACGACCCGTACGTCAGCGTGGGTCGCAACGATCCTTGCCCCTGCGGTAGCGGCAAGAAGTTTAAGTATTGCCACGGCAGGAATCGTTAATGGCCGAGGCTTTAGAGATAACGCCCGCCGAGCTGGACGCGTTTGCGGACCGGCTCGGCGAGGTCGAGTCGTATCTCCATTTGGACGAGAAGCGCACGCGCGTGACCGAGCTCGAGGCCAAAAGCGTGGCCCCCGGCTTTTGGGATGACGCCGATGCCGCCCGCGCTACCATGGAAGAGATTGCCCGCGCCAAGGAGGATATCGCTGCCGTGGATACCGCGCGCGGCGAGCTATCTGATGCCCGCGCGGCGCTGGAGCTAGCCGACGAGATGGGCAATGACCCCGATGCCGCCGCGCTGCGCGAGGAGGCTGCTGCGACGGCGGAGCGTCTGGCCCGCGCCATCGACGAGCTCGAGCTCTCGAGCTGGTTTACCGGCGAGTTCGATCACGGCGACGCGATTGTGACCATCAAGCCCGGACAGGGTGGCCTGGAGGCCCAGGACTGGACCTTCATGCTCTTTAAGATGTACATGAAGTACTGCCAGCGCCGCGGTTGGAAAGTCACCATCAACGATTGCCCCGCGGCAGAGGTCATCGGCATCGATCGCGCGACCTTTACCGTCGAAGGCAAGGATGCCTTTGGCATGCTTCGTGCCGAGGCCGGAGTTCACCGCCTGGTGCGCATTAGCCCCACCGACGACAAGAAGCGCCGCCAGACTACGTTTGCCGGCGTCGAGGTCATTCCGGTGCTGCCCGACGATATCGATATCGAGATTAGTCCCGATGACATTCGCGTCGACGTGTACCATGCAAGCGGCCCGGGCGGCCAGGGTGTCAACACCACCGACTCCGCCGTGCGCGTGACACATTTTCCCAGCGGTATCGTGGTTACGTGTCAAAACGAGCGCAGCCAGATTCAAAACAAGGCCG
>CAKTWE010000171.1 GCA_934630385.1 uncultured Collinsella sp. | reverse complement strand
CTCGTGCATCTCGACGTTCGCGCCGTCGAGCGTGCCGACGGTCAGCGCGCCGTTCATCATGAACTTCATGTTGCCCGTGCCGCTGGCCTCCTTGCCGGCGGTGGAGATCTGCTGGCTCACCTCGCTCGCGGGCATCAGCTGCTCGGCGAGCGACACGCGGTAATTCTCCAAAAAGACCACTTGCAGTTTATCGCGGCAGATGGGGTCGGCGTTGATCTCGGCTGCCATGGAGTTGATGAGGCGGATGATGCGCTTGGCGACGGCGTAGCCGGGCGCGGCCTTTGCGCCGAAGAGAAACACGCGCGGCTGCATGGCGCGGTTCGGATCGTTCTGGAGCTGCTGATAGAGATAGAGGATGTGCATCGCGTTCAAAAGCTGGCGCTTATACTCGTGCAGGCGCTTGACCTGCACATCGAAGATCGCATCGGTATTGAGCACGATGCCCTGCGTCTTTTTGACGTAGGCGGCAAAGTCTAGCTTGTTGGCGCGCTTGATCTCGCCGAGACGGTCGAGCGCGGCGGTGTCGTGCGCGTAGGCTTCCAGCTTTTTGAGTGCTTCGGGGTGCAGCAGGTACGCGTCCCCGCCCGTGAGCGCGCGCACCAGCTCGTCGAGCCGCGGGTTGATCTGCGCGAGCCAGCGGCGGTGGTCGATGCCGTTCGTCACGTTCTTGAACTTCTCCGGCTCCATGGCGCACTGGTACTTAAAGACATCGTTGCGCAGAATGTCGGAGTGCAGGGCGCTCACGCCGTTGACGGCCATGCCGCCGGCGATGCAGAGGTTCGCCATGCGCACCTGACCATCCCAGATGATGGCCAGCTCGCGCGTTTTGGCGGGGTCGTGGTAGTAATTCTCGATTTTTTCCTGATAGCGGCGCGCGATCTCCGTCAAAATCGTCCAGATGCGCGGCAGCAGCGACTGCATCAGCTCCTGCGGCCAGCGCTCCAGCGCCTCGGAGAGCACCGTGTGATTCGTGTAGGCGACGGAGTGCGTCGTAATGTGCCACGCCGTGTCCCAGTCGAGCCCCGCGTCGTCCATCAGGATGCGCATGAGCTCGGGGATGACGAGCGCGGGATGCGTGTCGTTGATCTGGATGACGTTCTTTTCGTGGAAGTTCGCCGCCGTGCCGTAGACCTCGATGTGCTTGCGCACGATGGACTGCACCGTGGCTGAAACGAAAAAGTACTGCTGCTTGAGGCGCAGGCTTTTGCCCTCGGGATGGTTGTCCTCGGGATAGAGCACCTTTGCAATGGTCTCGGCCATGGCGTGCTGCTCCTGCGCGCGCAGGTATTCGCCCCGCGAAAAGAGCGACATATCGAGCGGCACAGGGGACTTTGCATCCCAAAGGCGCAGGGTGTTGACATTGTCCGTGCCGTAGCCCGCGATCTCCATGTCGCAGGGGATGGCCAGCACCTCGGTCGCGCCCTCGGGCACGACGTGGAGCCGTCCGCCGTCCCAGAACTGGCGGACCGTGCCGCCGAAGCGCACGGTCTCCGTCTCCTGCGGCTTGGGCAGCAGCCACGCGCCGCCGAGCTCCTTCCAGTTGTCCGGCAGCTCGACCTGCTGGCCGTCGACGATGCGCTGGCGGAAAATGCCGAGCTCATAGCAGATGGAGTAGCCCGCGGCGGGGATGTCGAGCGTCGTCATCGAGTCGAGATAGCACGCGGCGAGGCGGCCGAGGCCGCCGTTGCCAAGGCCTGCATCGGGCTCGCTCTCAAAAATGTC
>CAKTWE010000170.1 GCA_934630385.1 uncultured Collinsella sp. | reverse complement strand
CTCGAGCTCGCGATCGGCCGCATTGTCGGTATTGGCAAGCAGCATCTGGTAGCCACGGCGACCGAGCACCTGGCCAATACCGGCGGTAATGCGGCTTACGGATTCCGAGTTAATCTTAGGTACGATGACGCCGATGAGCTTGGTGGAACCGGTGCGCAGCGCGCGAGCCTGGCTGGATCGCACGTATCCGGTCAGCTCAATCGCCTGCTTAATGCGCTCGGCCTTGTCCGTCGATATGTAGCCACCGTTGAGGTAGCGCGAGACGGCGGCGCTCGAAACGCCGGCCAGCTCGGCCACATCTTTCATCTTTACCACGAGTACCCCTGTCATTGAAATCGCTTTCACCATGATACCCGTGAAGACGGCATGTGAACCAAATCGGCCCACTCAGGTCGAACAGATGCCCGCGCAGCGTCGAGCGGTCCGGCGTTCGGCAGAACGCCGGAACAAAATTAGCCGTGATATTCGCCGTTGTACTGGATGAGCGTCAGGTCCTCAACACCATCGAGCGTGCGGATGGCGTCGGCATAGGGCATATCCACACCGTCCGAGAACTCCTCGACGGCCATCTCGACCTTGTCACCGCGCATGGTCTTGGACTTGACGGTGAACTTGGTGCGCCCAAATGCACGCACGATATCGTCGCCGGTGGTCTGACCCGTGTAGTGGATGACCAACATGTATACGCGCGCCTTGTCCTGGTGGCTCGCAAAGCCGGCAATCATCACCACGATCACCACCGCCGTGAGCCCCACGAGCGCATACATGCCGGCACCCGCAGTAATGCCCGTGGGAATGGCCCAAAACAAATACAGCAGGTCGAGCGGGTCCTTGACCGCCGTACGATAGCGGACGATAGACAGAGCACCGACCATACCGAGCGAGATGACCACGTTGGTCGAGATCGCAAGCGTCACCATACACGTAAGCACGCACATGCCCACGAGCGTCACGGCAATGCTGCGCGAGTACACGACGCCGATAAAGAAGCGCTTGTACACACAGTAGATCAGGATGCCCATGGCGAGCGCCACAAGCAGCGACAGGCCGATCTTGGCAGGGTCGACCTGACCAAACCCACACTCGGCGGCACCATATCACGCACCAGCTGTGGGCAAAACTCGGTAAACTTGACCTCCATCACCAGTTTGCCGGGCTCCAGTACGGGCAATGCGGGCAGCGTTGCATCAAAAATGTCAAAGCTTCCCACCGCCGCGTGCATGTTCATGTCAAACGAAATGTGCACGGTACCTTCGTTCATCACCCACGGCTCACGCTCATAGTCCACGATGGCCCATGGGCGCATCATGTTGCAGACGCACTCGATGTAGAACTCGCGACAGAGCGGATAGGGGCTCACCAGCAAAAAGTCGTAGTCGCCAGCCAGAATCTGCTCAAACTCACCGCGTGTAAGTGGCGCGTCCTCCTTGTAGATCTAGCTGCCGTACTTCTTTTTGCGCTCGAGTTTAATCACCTTGTCGCTGCCGTTATAGATTTAGAACAAACGAATACCCAAACCCCTCTTTATCGCCTTATTCAAAACGTCGTTAAGTCGCTTAGGCCAATTCGCAATAAAGAATAGACAGGTGCAGCATGCGCAAAATGAATCATTGTTCAAACGATCAATCTCGTTGAGCAAAAGTTCAGAATGATTGATGTCCGCCACAGTCGCAGCTAAGTCAGCCATACGCTCGTTTGCATTTTGCGTCGTCTGTGCCTTAGT
>CAKTWE010000169.1 GCA_934630385.1 uncultured Collinsella sp. | reverse complement strand
ACAAGGTCCAGATTGCACACGACCAGACCGGGCTCGGGGCGCACCGCGATGGCGGGCAGCGCGTGGTCGCCCGAAGCGACGAGCGGCTCCATCGTCGTGGCGACCGTAAGCATGGCGTCGAATGTCGTCGGCAACAGCGCACACTCGGTACGGCCGCACCACTGGTTGGCGCACCAGCAAACAACCGAGCAGGTTGCGGCATCGCCAACGGCAACAACCAGATCATCGCAGGTAATACCGTTAGCCGACAGCGCGCCAAAGACGACATCGGCATCGGACAAGGTGGCACCATCGTGCGAAACCTCAAGCAAAAGCTGCGACACGGCAAAGCCGGCATCGACCAGCGCATGATCGACGACCTCACCAAAGCGCTCGGACACGACTGCGTTCCAAACAACCATCGCACGCTTGGGCTTGCCCACAGCAGAGGCAAACATGCGCGACAGTTCCTCAAACGCGCCAAACCCGACGCGGACATCGACACTGCGGTTTTGGAAATTGATGAGTTGACGGCGAATCATAGCAATCCACGCTCCAAAAGCATCTCGGCACAAAGGTACGAAACATCCTCAAAGGACTTATTGCGGATATCGAGGGTAAGATCGGCCGCTTGGCGATACAACGGACGGCGATGTTCAAAGAGCAGCGCCGCGTGCTCGGGCGAACGGAAATCAGGTCGGGTATCGGACCGGCGAATCTGGCGCATCGAGTCCTCAAAGTCGCCTTCGAGGTACACACAGGTACCCATCTGGTGCATGAGCTCGATGTTTTCCGGCGTCTCGACGATGCCGCCCCCGCACGAAACCAACAGGCTGCGCTCGCTCTGAAGCGAACGAAGCGCCGAGGTCTCGAGCTCGCGGAAGCGCTCCTCGCCCTCGGTCTCGAAGATCTCGGTCACCGACTTGCCGCAACGGCGGACCACCAGGCGGTCGGTATCGATAAACCGACGCTTGAACATGTTGCCGACGTTACGCGCGAGCGTCGATTTGCCCGCGCCCAAAAAGCCGATAAAGAAGATGTGGTCGCAGCCGTGTTTGATGTGCTGGGACATAACGAGACCTATTCCTCGCAGGGAAGGTCACGCAGGGCCCGGCGCTCAAAAATACGGAAGATCTGCGTATACCACAGATCTTGGGTGGCTTGCGGCTTGACCAGAATGGTATCGACGCCGGCAAAGTTACCGCTCCACACGTCGGTGTACAACTGGTCACCGATCAGTACGGTCTCGTTAGCCGTGGCACCCAGGCGCTTAAGGCCCGCTTTGAGGGCAAAAGGCGCCGGCTTCATGGCATGGCTGATGGCCTCGAGCCCCAGCTCGCGCGCCGACGCCATAACCTGGTCGCGATGCCAGTTGTTGGAAACCATGCACAGCTTAAAGCCCTTGGCATGGGCGGCCTCGAGCCAGGCGGAGACCGCAGCGGGTACCTGCTCGGTATCACGCGGCACCAGGGTGTTGTCGCGATCGAGCAGAATGGCGCGCTTGCCGTCGGCCCAGAGGGTATCGAGGTCGATGCGATCGACCGAGGCAACATATCGTTTGGGGCTAAAAATCCTCATGATCAATTCCAAGACTGTTGATGCTCTTCGTAAGTCTTCGAGAAATACTCCTCGTCCTGCGTAATGTAGAAATACAGGTCATCGGAGTCGGTCGGCTCAAGGGTGGCCTTAAGCGCCTCGAGCGACGGAGAGCATATGGGCGTGGGTGGGAGGCCCTCGTGCTTATAGGTGTTATAG
>CAKTWE010000168.1 GCA_934630385.1 uncultured Collinsella sp. | reverse complement strand
CAGTCTCTCAATGTGCCCAGTACTTCGTCGCAGAACGGGCAACGTACCGGATAGATCAAATCCCGCAGGGCATCCAGCACCTGCCCCATCAGCGGCCTCATCCGCGCTGCTGCCGAAGCAGCTCACACAGCCCGCTGTACCGAAGATTCTGGCGCACATTGCGCACCATGGCCGCCACCGTGGCCGGCTGCCCCGGCATCACACACAGTCGCCGAGCACGGGTCAGCCCGGTATACAGCAGATTGCGGTAGCACAGCTTTTCCGGAACCTCGCTGACCGGCATGATGACCGCTGGAAATTCGCTGCCTTGGCTTTTGTGAACGGTAACTGCATAGGCAATCTCCAGTTCCGGCAGGTGCTCGGCCGTGTACAGCAGTTTCCGGTCATCCATCTGCACTTTCAGGGTGCGCTGAGCCGGGTCCACCGCAATCACTACGCCGATGTCGCCATTGTAAGCGCCCACGCCGGCCTCCCCGCCGTCTCGCTCAAAGGGAATGTCATAGTTGTTCCGTACCTGCATAACTTTATCACCCAAACGGAACACAGTGTCGCCGTTTTTAATTTCCGGCTTCTGCGCACTGGGAGGATTCAGCATTTCCTGCAGGCGAGGGTTCAGCTGGCGCGTCCCGGAAGGCCCCAATTTGGTAGGGCAAAGCACTTGAATGTCCCGCACCGAGTCCAAATGGTACGTATTCGGCAGGCGAACGGCTACCAATTCACACACCAGCTGCTGGCAGGCCTGCCCGGCGGACCGGATGAAAAAGAAATCGTCGGTTTTGCCGCCGTTTTCCGGCACCTGCCCGCTGACAATGCGGTGGGCATTGGAAACGATTCGGCTCTGCGCTGCCTGTCGGAAAATTTCCGTCAGGCAAACGGTCGGCACCACGCCGGAACGGATCACTTCCCCCAAAATGTTGCCGGGGCCAACGCTGGGCAGCTGGTCCGCGTCTCCCACCATGATAATGCGGCAGCCATGCTTCAAGGCGCACAGCAGGCCCTGAAACAGCTTGACGTCCACCATACTCATCTCGTCCAGAATGACGACGTCGCACTTGAGCAGGTTCTTCTCGTTGTGAATAAAGCGCACCGTTCCCTGGCTGTAATCCACTTCCAGAAGCCGATGAATGGTGGACGCTTTCCGCCCGGTCAGCTCGGCCAGCCGCTTGGCGGCACGGCCGGTGGGGGCACATAGGGCCACCCGGTCCGCCTGATGCTCAAACAATGTAAGAATGGCATTCACCGTGGTGGTTTTGCCCGTACCGGGGCCGCCGGTCAGCACCAGCACATTGCTGGTAAGTGCCTGACGGATTGCCTGCCGCTGCAAGGGCGCATAGGCAAAGCCCTGCCCTCGTTCCAACGCGTCAATGTTCCGTTCCAGGTCTTTCGGCTGAGGTGCCGGGTATTTTGTCAAATCCGCCAAACGGAACGCAATGTCCTCTTCAGCGCTGTACAGATCCGGCAGGTACACATATTCGCTCCCGGCCAGATCGCACCGGCGGAGTTCCCCATCCTCCACAGCCACATCCAGCTCTTCCTGAACTTTTTCCTGTTCCACCCCAATAAACGCTGAGGTTGTGGCCACAAGCCGGGCCAGTGGAAGGCAGGTATGGCCATTTCCGGCGTTGTGCCGCAGCACATACAGCAGGGCCGCCCATACCCGCAAACGGCTTTCTTGCGGCAGCTGAAGCCCAGCTGCCATTTCATCCACCTGCGCAAAGCGGAGATGCAGCGGTTCGCCGCAGAGCAGATAGGGATTTTC
>CAKTWE010000167.1 GCA_934630385.1 uncultured Collinsella sp. | reverse complement strand
ACCCGGCCCCTCCAGGCCGGATAGCCGCCCAACTGGCGGAAATTGTTTGCAAGTACAAAGGGAAGCGGCGTACCCGGGGTCTGTTTCTCCATAAATCGTCTTTATCCTTTCATAACAAAGGCAATGCGGGGCAGGCGCCTTCTGTCGGAACGCCCGCCCTGCACTCATCCATTTTCTCATTCCAATTCCAACAAGGCTTTTGTGCCCTCGCGGCTCCCGCATGGAAAAGCTGTTACACGGAATATCCGGCAAGGCCGGTCTCCTCCAGTTCGTTCTGCTTGATCAGGCCCATCCGATAGGCATCCAACAGCATTTTCAGGTCCTCGATGGTGGCCATCATTTCCTTGCCGCGGTCGGTGTCCTCAATCAGCATCCGATGGGCCGTCGGCTCGATCACGTCCACGCGGGACGTAATGTCCCGGTTGTTCCTCACCGCGTCCTCGGTGCTCTCAAACGGCTCATGAACCCGCAGCGACAGCCCCCAGCTGTTGTACACCAGCGTGTAGCCCGCAATGCCGGTTTTTTCGTGATAGGCCCGGCAGAAGCCGCCGTCGATCACGATCAGGCGGCCGCCGCCTTTCAGTGGAGACTCTCCCTCCACCGCCCGCACGGGCACGTGCCCATTGATGATGTGGCCGGTTCCCTGGTCCAGGCCGAACTCCGCCAGAATCGCCCGCTCCATCCGGGTGTCATTGTAGAAGATATAATATGGGTCCTTCGGCTCATTGTAGGTGGATTTGTCGGCCACAAACAGCCGCTCAAAGGTGGTCATGCAGGCGCGGCCATACAGCGGCGAAGATTTGCCGCACCACAAATACCACAAAAAGTCCATCCCGCTCTGCCGCTCGTGGCTGCCCTCCGGGGCATAGTAGCCCCGCCGGGCACGGGCATCGCAATAGTCCATCAGATTGCGCCCCGCATAGCCGTGGTTTTCAAAGGTGACCACCGCAAAGCTGCCGCTTTTTGCCAGCGGCACGGCGCCATGGAACATCAGATTTCCGTTTTCGATTTTGTAAACGCTGCCCTTGGCAAACAGGAACTTCACATGGTTCTGCAGCTTTTCGCTCTGCTTGAAGTCCTTTACCAGATGAGTAATGACGTACTCTTCCTGTTCGGTCAATTTTGTGGGATTCTTGGGGTCCACGGTCGGGAGATCCATATCCAGCATGGGGTATCGTTTGCCCTGGATCTCCACGGTGCCGTTCCGGAAATTGATCTTGCGCAGCAGCGCCCGGTTCTCCATCTCAAAGTCCGGGTTCCGATCGATGACCATGCACTCCACCTTGAACATCATCATGGAGACGGCCTTATGCATACGGGCCACCCGCTCCAGCCGCCCCTCATGGTAGGGGCCGCGCGTCTCATCCACATGGGGCATAAAGCGCGAAATGTCGCTGTTCTTGTACACCGTCTCGGCCAGATTGGACAGCCGCCGCAGATTAATGTTATACCCTTCCTCCAGCACCTCCACATTGTTGTAGGCCAGCGAGGTTTTCATAATGGTCAGAATGCAGATGGGGCTGCCAGCAGCCGCGCCCATCCAGACCACATCGTGGTTGCCCCACTGAATGTCCACCGAATGATGCGCCATCAGCTCATCCAGAATGATGTCCGGCCGGGGGCCGCGGTCAAACAGATCGCCCACGATGTGCAGCTTGTCCACGGCCAGCCGCTTGATCAGCGTACACATTGCAATGATAAAGTCATCTGCACGCCCGGTTGCGGTAATGCTGCTGAAAATCTGCCCGTAGTACATATCCTTGTTGTGGTCCTCAAAATGAGCGTGCAGCAGCTCATCCAAAATGTACTCATAGCCCT
>CAKTWE010000166.1 GCA_934630385.1 uncultured Collinsella sp. | reverse complement strand
GTATTACACTGAAAGCGAGATGAACGGCAAACTGGCCGGGAAAAGCAATACAGGACATACACACACCAAAGATCAAGTCGGACTTAGTAACGTTGATAATACAGCCGATGTAAATAAAAATGTTGCGACTGCAGGTATAGCCACCACGGGCGTTCGAGACTACAATAACGCAAACGGAACCATTCAGATTGGTTATGCTGGCGCTGGTTTAACAAAGGACAACCTAACGCACATTGCCGGTTATACAGAAAACGGAACCAAGATTAAAGATGTTTCAAAAGGCGTATTACAGAGTTGGCTCGGACTTGGAGATTACGCAGTTGCAAGCCACACCCATGACGACCGGTACTATACTGAAGCTGAGATGGACGGCAAACTCAACGGCAAAGCCAACAGTTCCCACACCCACAACTACGCCGGTTCCGGCTCTGCGGGCGGCACGGCCAACAGTGTCAACGGCCTGACCTTCGCCGCCCAGACCACCGACCCGGGGGCGGGAAGCGCATTGACCACCAACAAGGTGCTCATCGTGTATGTGTAAGGAGGTGAAACTTCAAAATGGCAAAAGCAGTTTATGTGGGCGTTGACAGCAAAGCCCGCAAGATGAAGAAAGCCTACATCGGCATCGGCGGTAAGGCCCGCAAGGTCAAGAAGATGTACATCGGTGTCGGTGGCAAGGCGAGGCTGTGCTACAGTGCGGAGGCTGACAAATTTGGAACTGCGACACCGCTGAGTAAATTCAGAACCTCCCTTGCCGGAACGACAGTTGGCGGATATGCCCTGTTCGGAGGCGGCGGTTATAGCGACGCCAAAAAAGTTGAAGCCATAATGGACGCATACAACGCATCTCTCACCCGGACGACTGCAACTTCCTTAAGCGTGGCAAGGCAAGAATTGACGGCGATAACGCTGGGGAATCACGCACTATTCGTCGGTGGACGAAGCGGAGACACGTCCTTTGGCACGGTGGATGTCTACGATGCATCTCTTACCCGGACGACCGCTACAGAGTTGAGTGTTGCCCGATATGACAGTACCGCAGCAGTTGTAGGCTCCTATGCGCTGTTTGCTGGCGGCAGAAAGTATGGCATATTTGGATTGACACAGTCCGCCGTAGATGCATACAACACGTCTCTCACCCGGACGACTGCAACTCCGCTGCCCAGTAATGCATACGCCTGTGCAGGAGGCACAGTCGGAGGTTATGCAGTGTTTAGCGGCGGCAGCAGCATGAACTCGGATGCAGATCTTATTGAAACCATTGGGGCTCTGGAGATAGTGCGCGCATATGATTCGTCTCTTACGTCCAGTAAGGCCGCGCCCTTGAGTTGCCCCAGAGCAGTCCATTCCGCCGCAACCATCGGGAATCATCTTCTTTTTGCAGGAGGATACAACAGCACTACGGGAAAATACCTCTCCACAGTAGAATCGTACGACGCCTCGCTGACCCGAAGCACTGCCGTCGAATTGAGCAGCGCAAAGACCGACCTGGCCTCGGCCACAGTGGGCGAATACGCAATGTTTGCAGGTGGCTATAAAGGCGACAGCGATGCAGCCTATGTGGCAACGGTGGATGCATACAACACCGCGTTAACCAAGACGACTATGCCAGACTTGAGTGTCGGACGGCATGGCCTTGCATCTGCTGTAATTGGAGATTATGCGCTGTTCGCAGGCGGTATCTCAAAAATCAGTAGCACGGTAGACAAATATCAGGATGTCGTCGATGTCTATTCGGCGTAATGAAAGGAGAAATCAAAATGGCACGATACAAAATTTACGACAACAAATCTGACGTCATCACCCCGGTGGGCGAGAAGCT
>CAKTWE010000165.1 GCA_934630385.1 uncultured Collinsella sp. | reverse complement strand
AGCTAAACTTGCCCTTCTCGATCGTCTTCATGATGGCTGCGGAGGCATCCTCGGAGAACTGGTCGTCGATAGCGAACGAAACACCGCGGCCCGAGAACTCGATAGCCTCGATCTTCTTATGCTTGAGCGAGACGATGGCAACGGCTGTGACCATGCCGTCGTTGGCGAGCTTTTGGCGATCGCGCAGGACGATGGGGTCGGTGTCGCCGATGCGCAGACCGTCGACATAGACGACGCCGGACTCGACGGGCGCACCGCGCTTGACGATACCGCCACGCATCTCGAGCGTGTCACCGTTATCGAGGATAAAGATGTGATCGTCCTTGAGGCCCATCTTGCGGGCGAGCTGGGCATGGGCGCGCAGATGCACGGCCTCGCCGTGAACCGGCATAAAGTAGGTGGGCTTGGCCATGGCCATCAGAAGCTTGAGCTCCTCTTGGCTGCCGTGGCCCGAGACATGGACGAGGGCGCGATTCTTATCCCACACGTCGCAGCCAAGCTTGGCCAGGCTGTTGACGACCTGCTGCACGGCCTTTTCGTTGCCGGGAACGGGCGTAGCGGACAGGATGACGGTATCGCCCTCGTGGATGGAGAGCGTCTTGTGCTCGCCGTTAGCCATGCGGGACAGGGCCGACAGCGGCTCGCCCTGAGAGCCGGTGCACATGACGACGATCTTATCGTCGGGCAGGTTATCGATATCGAAAGCATCGATGATATCGGCATCGTCGATGTTGAGGTAACCCAACTCGCGCGCCACGCGGGTGTTGGTGAGCATGGAACGACCGGTCACGACGACCTTGCGGCCGCACTTGCGGGCGGCGTCGCAGATCTGCTGCAGACGATGGATGTGGCTCGAAAACGACGCGACGAACACGCGGCCCGGGGCGTTCTTGATGGCATGCAGCAGGTTGGGGCCAACCTCGGCCTCGGACTTGGTAAAGCCAGGAACCGTGGCGTTGGTGGAGTCGGACAGCAGCAGGTCGATGCCCTGCTTGGCAAAACGGCTGATGGCGGCATAGTCGGGCGTGACGCCATCGATGGGCGTCTGGTCGAGCTTAAAGTCGCCGGTGTGCATAACGGTGCCCTGGTTGGTGCGAATGAACACGCCCAGAGCGCCGGGGATGGAGTGCGTCATCGAAAAGAAATCGAGCGAGATGCCACCCAGATTGACGTGGCTGCCGCCCTTGACCTCACGGAACTTGGGCGCGCGGATGCGGAACTCGGAGAGCTTGCCCTCGATAAAGCCGAGCGTGAGCTTGCTCGAGAAGATGGGCACCTTATTGTTGAGGTCCTGCAGCAGGTACGGAAGCGAGCCGGTATGGTCCTCGTGTCCGTGAGTGACGACGATGCCGCGGAGCTTCTCCTCGTTCTCCAAAACATACGTGTAGTCGGGGAGCACCAGGTCGATACCGGGCTGAGAATCGTCGGGGAACATGAGGCCAGCGTCGACGAGCACCATGTCGTCGCCGCACTCGAAGACCGTCATGTTCTTGCCGATGCCGTCAAGGCCGCCGAGCGGAATGATCTTCAAGGGAGATGATTTTTTAGCTGCCATAGGTGAGTGTGGTTTCCTTTCTTCGAAACGGGTCTGAAACAACCGACGGGGCGCTTCTGGCAAACCGACCGCCGGGCACATACAACAATGCATCACAGAGTCGATGCAATAACCACAGTATGATACCCATTTGCACAACAACAGACCACCCATGCATCAAAGCCCCATCTGAACTGGTTTATCCCGCCGGTTTCCCGTGGGGCGGGCGCTGATGAAGTTTCCTGCTCTACAGTCCTGCTCACGACGGAGGCCACATTAAGTGGCCTCCTGTTCGTGCGGAACTCGCGATAA
>CAKTWE010000164.1 GCA_934630385.1 uncultured Collinsella sp. | reverse complement strand
AGAAGGCCCACGACCTCCTGCATGGTCATTCCTTGCCGTACAATGTACGACTTGATTTCATTTCTCAGATTCGATTTCATACTGTGTTTACCTCCATAAATTCGTGTTATTGGTTTTCTGTGCGGTGAACTGTCCTCACCGACAAGTGTTGATTTTGATAATGGCGTTTTCCTCTCAGATTTCGCTCTGCGTAGTCCTGTCCATAACAGCACCCTATCGGGTTTACTGTTTTGTGGGAGAGCAGACGAAAACGGAAGAAACACCATAATTCCGTGAATTGGCTTTACTGCTCAGTAAATCACCGAATGATGATTTTGATACTGCTATCAGTGTAAATCTTCACGGATTGCACAAGGCTTGATTTGGAGCATGGAAAAATAGCCTTGATAACAGTGCGAATGTGGTGAGTGGACAAAATGTCCACTTAGCACATTTCCGTAATTTCACGGCTGAACTTGAAAACATCCATCCTATCCATCCATCTATCCGAAAAACAGCCTTTTCGGGATGGATGGGATAGATGGATGGATAAATTTGAGTTCAGTTACAAAAGCCCCGGCGAGATCAACGCTTCAATGCCCCAAAAGCCGTTGACCTGCTTGCCGAGGGAATTTGTGATGTGGTTATCGTGTTCCAGACCAAACTCGTCTGCGTGTTTCTTTAGCGTCATGCTGACCGTTCGTGCCGCCAACGGCTTGTAGGTGTTATCGTTGCACCAAATGCAATAGATGGCATACAGATCGGCAGAGGTAATGGTGCTGTCGGATTTCAGACGGATATATCCCTCCGAGCGCAAAAATAGCAGCACATTATCCGCATCACGCCTTGCCTGTTCACGGTTGTCCTTGGTACGGCTGCTTTCAGAAAAGCGGTAGTTATTCGCTATCAGCCTACGCAGACCATCCAGACACCACAGGAAAATGCCCTCGACCTCCGAAACGAGCTTGTCTGCAAGAAAAGGATCGTCCTCACGGTCAAGCGGTTTCTTTTTGACAGAAAGAATAAGTTGTCTGCGGTAAAACCCGTCCGAATGGTCATAAAGGGATTCCAGATCGCCGTTGGAGAAGGCAAGGAAACGGACGTACATTTCCCCTTGGTAGCTCTGCTCGCCCTTACGCTCCAAGTCCATCGGCATTTCCGCTGTGATAAGGGATTTCAGATAGTGTGTAGATTTGAGGGCTTCCATCTTCATATCATCGTCCACCATGACAAGCTCATGTTCCAGATCGGCACGAGCGAAAGGACTTCGCTCCACCTTGGCAATGCTGCCATTTTTGAGATTGGCACCGAGCATAGCCTGCATTACAACACCGATGCGGCTTTTGCCCTCGCCGCCGTTGCCTTTCAGAAGCATCATGGTCTGTCCTCTTGTGGTGGGTATAAGGCAGTAGCCGAGATATTCCTGCAAGGTCAGAATGTCCTCGTCCTCCAACAGTTCCGATAAAAAATGCAGCCAAGTCACAGGCTGCGGAACATCGGGATTGTATTTGACAGGCAGACGGTTACGGCAAAACTCCTTGTGTTCAGTGAACTCACCCTTGACGAACAGAGTACCGTTGGCAACGTGCAGCCTGTCCTCGTGAACGGGTAAGTTGTCCTTGTACGCTTCCATACGGAGCATTTCAAGCAGATTGGAGCATTTTTTAGCCAACCCCACTTTCAAAAAGGGACGCAGCATTTCATAAATCTGCTTCTTGATGCCGTTTTCATCGTGGATGCGTCCTTCCTTGGAGAAGAACTTGCCGCCCACACAGACCATAGGGTGACGGCAGATGAAATCACAGCAAAAGCCGACTTCATCTAAAAATTGACCGTTATACCACCCCGGCTGTTCTTTCATGCAATCATCTTTCTTCTTGCTCATAAG
>CAKTWE010000163.1 GCA_934630385.1 uncultured Collinsella sp. | reverse complement strand
AAGTCCTTATCGGTCATATCGTCGGGATCGAACGACGTCAGCGTGCCGTCCACGTCAAAAAAGAGCACGGCGGAATCGGGGCACGCATCAATCATATGGGTTCCTTTCGAGGATAAGGGCAAACGAAGCATCCATCATATAATGGAGCGACGCAACCAGAGAGGTCACCCATGGAATTTTACGCAAGCTGCCCCGAGGGCTTTGAGTCCGCACTCGCCGATGAGCTTAAACGCCTCGGGCTTTCGCATGTCCGCCGCCTGAAAGGCCGCGCTACGTTTGAGGGCGAGCTCGAAGAAGGCTACCGCGCCTGTCTGTGGTCGCGCCTGGCGAGCCGCGTGTTCGTGGTACTCGGGCGCTTTGAGGCGCAGGATGCCGACGAGCTGTACGACAGCGTTTACGACATCGCCTGGGAGGCCATCATCCGCCCCGGCGCCACCATCGCCATTACCGCCCGCGGCGTGACCGAGCAGCTGCGCAACACGCGCTTCTCGGCCCTGCGCGCCAAAGACGCGCTGTGCGACCGCCTGGCCGAGACCACGGGACGCCGCGCCGACGTCGATGCCGCCGACCCCGATGTTCACCTGTTGCTTTCGCTGCGCCAGCGCCGCGCGGGCATCAGCCTGGACCTTTCGGGCGACCCACTGTTCAAACGTCTGCCGCCCGCAGCGACCCGCGCCGGCGAGGGCGCGCACGCGCTGCGCCCCGACTACGCCGCCCTGGTGCTGGCGCAGGTCGGCTGGACCGCGCTATGCGAGCGCGAGCTGACGGCCGACGACTACGAAAACGAAGCCCTGCCCACGCTGATCGACGCCTCATGCGCCGGCGGCGGCCTGCTGTTGGAGGCCGTGAACATTCTGACCGACCGCGCCCCGGGCGCCGCCCGCGAGCACTGGGGCTTTGAGGGCTGGCAGCTGCACGACGCCGCCCTGTGGGAGCAGCTGCTTGCCGAGGCGCGCGAGCGCGAGGCGGCAGCGCGCGAGCGCCAGGCGCGCATCGTTGCCGTAGATATCGACCCCGCCGCACGCAAGACCGCCGAGTGCATGGTTAAGTGTGCCGGCTACAAGCGCTTTGTCGATTTTTGCGCTGCCAAGCCAGCCACCGTGTTGGACCATGCAGGCGCTGTCGCCGGCGCCGCCGTGGTCGCGGACACGACCGAGACACCGCTTTCGCTCATGCATGACACCATGACGCTCATCGGCGAGCTGCGCCGCGCGCCCGAGCTTGCCGCGGCGCCGGTCGCCGCGCTCACCCGCGACGGATTGCTGGCCCGCGCACTCCACGCCGAGCCCGAGCGCTCAATCGCCGTCATGCCCAACAACGAAGAGGCGACCGTCGAAGTCTGGCCTTCGCTCGACCACGCCGCCGCAGCGCTTGAGGCTGCGACCAGTGCGGATGCCGAGGCCGAGGCTGCGGATGCCAACGAAGTCAACGATGAAGCCGCCGCTTCCGCCATGCCCGAGCCTGCCGCCATGCTCGACCTGGGCGACGGCAAGCCGCTGCCCGTGCTCATCCCCGAGTCCGAGCAGTTCGCCAACCGCCTGCGTAAGAATGCCCGCCTGCGCCGCAAGTGGGCCAAGCGCGAGGGCGTGAGCTGCTACCGCGTCTACGATGCCGACCTGCCCGACTACTCCGCCGCCATCGACCTGTACGAGGGTTGCCCGCAGACGCCGGGCCGCTGGCTCGTCATCGCCGAATACGCCGCGCCCAAGACCATCGACCCCGCACTGGCCCAGGCCCGTATGCTCGATATTCTGGCCATCGCGCCGCGTATCCTGGATGTCCCGGCCGAGCACGTGCACGCCAAGGCCCGCATGCGCTCGCGCGGCGGCTCGCAGTACGGCAAGCAGGGCGCCGGCAAGGGCGGCTCGGGCGAGCGCGCCAA
>CAKTWE010000162.1 GCA_934630385.1 uncultured Collinsella sp. | reverse complement strand
GTCGTGTACCTTTTTGGCCGCCTCCACCACCCGCTCCGGCCCGATAAGGTAGCCCAGCCGCCAGCCGGTGAGGGAATAGGTTTTCGAGAGCGAGTTACAGGTGATGGTGTGGTCAAACATTCCGGGCAGCGACGCCATGCAGATGTGTTTTGCAGGGGCATACACCAGATGCTCATACACCTCATCCGTCACCACAAAGGCATCGTATTTCAGGGCCAGTCGACCGATGGCCAACAGCTCGTCCCGGGTAAACACCTTGCCGCAGGGGTTGGAGGGGTTGCACAGAATAAGGGCCTTCGCCCCATCCCGGAAGCCCTGCTCCACCTGGTTCAGGTCAAAGTGATAGTCCGGAGGCACCAGCGGAATGTAGATAGGCTTTGCCCCGGAGAGAACGGCATCCGCCCCGTAATTTTCATAGAAGGGCGAGAACACCATCACCCGGTCGCCCGGGTTGCAGATGGTCATCATGGCGCACATCATGGCTTCGGTGCTGCCGCAGGTCACCACGATCTCCTTGTCCGGGTCAATGGCCCGGCCGATGGCCTTCCCCTGCTTTTCCGCCACCGCCTCCCGGAAGTTCTGCGCGCCAAAGGTGATGGAATACTGGTGCGGCCCCTCTTTGGCGGCACGGGCCAGCGCGTCCGTAATTTCCCTCGGCGGGTCAAAATCCGGGAATCCCTGAGACAGGTTGACCGCCCCATACCGGTTGCTGATCCGGGTCATCCGGCGGATCACGGAATCCGTAAAGGTCGCCACCCGGTCGCTCAATTCTGGCATTTTCTGTTCCTCCCCTGCTTGCCGTTTCGCGCGCAGTCCGCGCTTGTACCGTCATCCTACTCCCCTTTTGACCCAAAGTCAACGTTTCGGGGCCTGCCCCGCAGCCCCGCCGGCCTTTCTCAGAACAGGTCCAGCATGTTGTCCAGATAAATGGCCTCGCGCACCTTCAGCTGGCACTCCGGCCGGGTCATGTAGTAAAGCAGGAATTCCAGAATCAGCGCGCTGCCAAGCCCGCGGCCCTCGATTTTGAAATTGGAAAAGCCCATCGGCAGGTAGGTGTTTCGGATGTCTTCCAGCCCGATGAAGCCGGGGTTTTCCATCGCCGCAGAAAAACGGTACCCCTGCCCTGCGTTGGGCGCAGCGCAGCGGTGCTCCGGCCCGGGCAGGCCAAGGTTTTTCCGGCTGACGGCCTCGTAGCAGCGCTTCCGGTCCTTGCAGCCGAACCAGCAGCACTCGTTGCACAGAAACTCCACCTTGTCCTTCATCGGCCCGCTCAGCGCGGAGAGAGGGCCAAATGCCCGGTTCAGGCGGAAATCCGATACCACATAGCGGAACGCCTCCCGCGCAAGCTCGCGCTGCAGCTGCGGAAATTCCGTCAGCACCTTTGTGGTAGAGGAAACCAGATACAGCTTCGGGTAATGCTCCTGCAGGTATCTCAGCAGCAGATCGGAGTGCACGATCACGCCGTTCTGCGGCTCGTTCTGCTCTTCCAGCAGGGCGCAGAGGGCATTGCACGTTTTATCCGTCAGGTGCTCCGGCTGCAGCAGAGAGTTGCTGAAGGTCAGCCGGGCCGAAATGCCGTACTCCTGCATCAAGGCCAGAACCTGCCGGGGGTCCGCCTCCCCATCGCTCACCCGGCCGCCGCCCCAAAGGCAGCCGGCCGGCGCGCCATAGATGGACCCAATGTCGCACCAGCTGTAAAAGTACTCCCGGTGCTGCCGATACAGCGGCAAAAACACGCGGTACAGCTCGTAAAATTCAAACAGGCCGGGAAGGTGGTAGTGTGCGGTTCGCTCTTCTCGATGGTCCTTCTTCACAAAATCGTCCTCCCCCGTTTTTTCGGTGTTGGTTTGCGCCTAAATTCCAGCAAAAAAGAGCCTTTTAGAAAAC
>CAKTWE010000161.1 GCA_934630385.1 uncultured Collinsella sp. | reverse complement strand
TCGACGCGCGTGGCGCCAAGCGCCTCAATGGGATCCAAGGCAAAGCCGGCAGCGGACTCGGCAGAAAGCTCCTCGACCGCATGGCAGGCACCGATGGAAACAACGCCGGAGGCCGTACGACGCAGTGCAGAAATATGTGCCGCGTTGTCGCAGGCACGACCCAGATCGCGAGCGAGCGCACGGATATAGGTGCCCTTGCTCACAGAAAACGCCACGGTCCAAACGCAAGCGTCGCCCTCGCCACTCACGGCAATCAGGTCGGCGGAATACACCTCGATCGGACGCGGGGGCAGCGACACGGCATTGCCCTCGCGCGCAGACTTATAGGCGCGCACGCCGTTAACCGAAATGGCCGAAAACGCCGGCGGCACCTGCATCTGCGGGCCCAGCATGGCGCACAGGCGCTCGCGGGCATAGGCCGGATCGCGCAAGTCGGCGGCAATGGGCACCGTGCGGACGGCCTCGCCTTCCGCATCATCGGTATTGGTCTCGACGCCAAACGAGATGTCGGCGACATAGCTTTTGGTATCGAGCGTGAGCATGCCCAGCAGACGCGTTGCCTGGCCCACGCCCACCACCATGACACCCGATGCCATGGGGTCGAGCGTTCCGGCATGACCGACACGCCGCTCATGGAGGGCGCGTCGGCATTGCGAAACCACGTCGTGGGACGTGCATCCCACCGGCTTATCGACGGCGAGCAGCATATTAAGTTGAGAAGGTGTACGACGAGCCATGTACCATCCAAAAAGTTAGAGCTCGACGGTCACCGAAGCGGGATCCTCCCCTACCAGCTCGGCCAGCATGGGAAGTGCCGCGGTGAGCGTCTCGGAAATCGTTCCGGCATTGGTAAAGCCGGCGGCAGCGTGGTGCCCACCTCCGCCAAAGTTGGCCGCAATCTCGGAAACATCAAGTTCACCCTTGGAGCGCAGGTTACCGCGCACCTTGGTATCGCCCTCGATGCCCTTAAGGAACAGGCAGACCTCGACGCCCATCACCGCACGCACCACATCGACCAGGCCGTCGCACTCGTCCGAGGTGACGCCGCAGTCCTTAAGGTCGCTCTCGTACGCGTAGCTATATGCCACGCGCCCGTGCGCGACCGTCTTGATACGACCCATGACGATGGACTTGAGGTGCAAGAACTCGACACGCATGCTCTGGTAGACCTCGAGCGCGACGCGCGCCGGATCGGCACCGTGCGCCACCAGACGCGAAGCAGCATGAAACGCGGCAGCATCGGCGTTCTGATACTGAAAACGACCGGTGTCGGTGACCAGGCCGCACAGCAGGCAGGTGGCGATGCTGTCGCTTGCGGTAATACCACAATCGGCCAAAAAGCGGTCGATAATCATGGCGCAGGCCGCGGCATTGACGCACCTGAGGCTAACCTCGGCAAACTCCTCGCGCGCCGGGTGATGGTCAAAGCACGCCACGTGGGCCGAACGACGCAACACCTCGGCGGAATTATTGAGGCGCTCGACGACCGGCACGTCTACCGAGATGAACAGGTCCGGGTTGCCGGTGTAGGCAGAGGCCGGCACCAGCAGATCAGCGCCCTCCATAAAACGGTAGATGCGCGGAACGGGATCGTCGTCTGCCAGCAGCAGGGCGATGTCCTTGTCGGGGAACACCTTCATAAGCGAAAGGCCCAGGCCCAACACGGAGCCCAAGGCATCGCCGTCGGGAGAGGTGTGACCCGAGATCGCAATGGAGGACGCACCCTCGATGAGCTCGAGGATGCGTCGTTTAATATCTGCAGACTCGCACGAGGCGAGGTCGGCGGAGTTAGTCATCTAAAGCTGCCTCCTGGGCGGCATCCGCTATGGGGTAGCCGTCCTCGTCCTTTTCGATCGCAAGCGTGGCCGGAACGTTTTCCAGCGCACGCGTGATGCGCTCGGCCTCATCGGTCGAGCGATCGATGCGAAAATCGAGCTCGGGCGTGACACGCCAAT
>CAKTWE010000160.1 GCA_934630385.1 uncultured Collinsella sp. | reverse complement strand
GGGTTGGTGAGTGACTGCGGCGGCTATGTTGAAAGCAGCAGTCTCGACGGCGGGACCTATCGCTGGGGATATTTCACCGTGCGCATCCCCCGGGAGAAGTTCCAGGATTTCTGCGACCGGGCGGGGGCCCTCTGCCAGTTGAACAGCAAAAGTGTGGAGCGGCAGAACGTGAGCGAGCAGTATTACGACACCGAATCCCGTCTCACCACCCAGCGCACCAAGCTGGAGCGGCTCCAGACTCTCCTCTCCCAGGCCACAAAGATGGAGGACATCATCACCCTGGAGAGCGCCATCGCCGACACCGAGCTCACCATCGAGCAGCTGACAGGCACTCTGCGGAACTATGACAGTCTGGTGGAGTATTCCACCGTGGACATCACCCTGCACGAGGTCTCTCAGCTCAGCGGGACGGTGGCCGCGCCCATCGGCTTTGGCGAGACGCTGGCGGCGGCCTTCCGCACCGGGAGCCGCAACTTTGTTTATGGAGTGCAGGATGTGCTCCTGAGCTTCGCCCGGGGGTGGGCCGGGTGGCTGATCTTTGCCGCCGTGGTGGTCCTGCTGGTGCTTTTCCTGAAAAAACACGGCATCCGCCGGAAAAAGAAGGTTCCCAAGGCCGAAAAAGCCGAGAAATCGGAAGAACAGCCCCAGGAATCCACCAAAGAATAAACAATGAGAAAAAACTGCCCCCGGCGCTGGCCGGGGGCGGTTTTACGTTTGCAGGAAAGCGGGATCAGGAGCCCGAAGCCGTCACCGCTCCATGGATCGGCGCGCAGCCGTCATCCAGGAGGAACACGGTGAACCGGTCGGTGGGAGAAGCGGTGGGGAAGGTGAACTCAGCCTTCAGGATGGCCTCCTCGCCGCGCAGTCTCTGCTGCAGCTCCAGCAGATGACCCGTGCTGTCAAAGCGGGCGATGAAGAGGTACTGCTGCTGACCGTCGGTCTTCACCGACACGGTCACGCTGCTGCCGGATGTCGAGGTGGACACCGTGGGCGGGAACTCGCTCGTCAACTTGGCGTAATGATTCGCGTTGCTGCCGCTGGCGGCCAAAAGAATTTTTATCTTGTCGTTACTCACGTCGCTGTAGGTTGTCATCGCGGAACCATCACTTTTTTTGCTCAAATCGAGCGTAAAAGTTGGGGCATTGATCACAATGGGATTAGAGCTGTTCAAACCCAAGCGAATGGGTCGATAAGAGGGAGAAGCAGAAGGTCCGGTTCTTGCAATGATCGTGCCGCCGCTAAAGGTAACGGTATCATACGAGTAAAGCGCATGGTTCAACTCCGAATAAACATCTACAAAACCCTTGTTGATGGTAAAGGTAGTACTAATCAGAAATGCGTAGTTGGTGCTGGATTTGTTGGGATTCCCGTTGTTTTTGGCGCAAATGGAACCGCCGTTGAGGAGGACGGAATTTGCTTTGATTGCATTGCTGTCACCGGAAACCGCAGACAGCGAAGCACTGTCTTTTATGGTCAAGGCCTTTGTTACGGTAACTGCATTTCCATTCGCGGTGGCAGTAACATTTTCGGGATCGACCGTAAAGGAGCTGCTGTCCGCGATGGTCAGATCAGCGCCTGCAAACAGAACGTAAGACTTGCTGGATGCGGTGATGTCACAGGTGCCGTCAATGGTGACACTTCCCAGAGCGTGGATCAGATGATTTTTATAGGACGTGCTGGGCGAGGACGCATTCAGCATGCCGTCACCGGTGATGTGCAGGTCGCCTTTGGTGTAGATCGCGACTTTGCTGCTGGGCGCGGTGATGGAGTTGCTGCCCGTCAGGACAATGGTAAGGTCACGATTGTCGTCTTGATAGATCACAGCGCTTGCTCTTTTGTGGGCGGCGTTCAATGCGGCGTTATTCAGCGACAGAGTCAATGTATCCACGTCATAAGAGACGGTTCCGTCTCCCAACACATCTTCGAAGTTGCTGGAAGTAACACGCTCTGAGTCTACATAGAGCGCGGG
>CAKTWE010000159.1 GCA_934630385.1 uncultured Collinsella sp. | reverse complement strand
GCCTGTGCGCTGCTGGCCGGGTGCGGCGCCCGCAGCGCAAGCAACACGGCCATTGCCGAGATCGAACGGGGCGCCGCAGCCGATTACGAGTCCGCCGCCGGCGCCAGCAGCTGGGGCGGCGACACCACTGAAGGCATGACCGACGAGGGCACCCTGCTTGCCCCGGACCCCGCCCGGAAGATCATCTACACCGCCGACCTGAACCTGGAAAGCACCGAGTTTGACAGCGCCAGTTCCGCGCTTCTGGATGCCCTGGCCCAGGCGGGCGGCTATGTGCAGAGCAGCGAGAGCGGCGGCAGCACCGAATACGGCCGCTGGGTGCGCTGGAGCCTTCGGGTGCCCGCCGACCAGTACCGCAGCTTCCTCACCGCAGCGGAAAACTCCGCCAGCCGCACCTCCCTCAGCGAGAGCACCGAGGACGTGACCGCGGATTATGTGGACGTGGAGGCCCGGCTGAACAGCCTGGAGGCCCAGCGCCAGCGGCTGGAAGAACTGCGGGCCCAGGCCGGCAATCTGGAGGATCTGCTGGCCATTGAAAACCAGCTGACCCAGGTGCAGTACCAGATTGAAAGCTACACCGGCCAGAAGCGCGTGCTGGATGACCAAATCACCTACTCCACCGTGAACGTCTATCTGGACGAGGTGAAGGTGCTCTCCCCCACCTCCACCAGCTTCGGCAGCCGCATTGCCCGCGCCTTCACCGAGGGCTGGCGCGGCTTCGGCCATGGCCTGCAGGACATGGCCGTTGCGCTGGTGGGCGGCCTGCCCTGGCTGCTGGTGCTGGGCCTGGCCATTGCCGGAGGCACGGCCCTGTACCGCCGCCGCCCCCGCCGGCCAAAGCATCCCGGCGGCTATGCAGCCCCGCAGCCTGCCCCCCAGAAGGAGCAGCCGCCTGAAACCCCGCTGAAATAATCGTGCATTTTCTCGGAAGCCAACAAAAGGGGCGTCCCCAATCTGGGGACGCCCCTTTTTTCTATTCTGCCTCGGCGGCGTTTTACCGCCCGGCGATGCGATGCTGAATCCGAAGTTCGATTCCCGGGCCGCGCCCCGGAAGCGCTTCTCAATTCTTCAGCGCCTTGTACACCCGGTTCAGGTCGCGCTCATTCTCGCTCACCAGCTCCACGGGGTGGCTGAAGTCCAGGTTCATCATGCCCAGAATGCTCTTCGCATCGGCAATGCTGCCGCGCATATCGTGTACTCCAATGTCGCTGAGGCACCCCGAGGCTGCAGAAACAATCTTCTGAACTTCCTTGAAATTCGAAATCTGGATCTGCTTGATCATAGTGTATCTCCTCCTTTGTACTTGGGGAACGATATCGTTCCGCAGGAGCGGCTTTGCGGTGAACTTCCCGTTTCGCCCTCCTGTTATTGTGCATTATAGCACATAAACTCCAGTTTTTGTTGTGCAAATTGCATAACTTCTTATTTTTCTCCCCAGTGTACAAAAAGCATCCGGGTTGCTCCTTTTCATTTTGTGGAGTATTGACAAAAATATAACATACTTTTTCACATTTGGCGTGTCCATCTCCTCAGTTTTCCGTTTCTACATCTATTTTTTCAAAAACAAACTGGAGGATTCTCCCATCCGGTCTTGCCGGTACCGTCGGCCCCGTGCGGCAAAGGATGCCGATCCGATGCAACTTTGCGCAGATTCTGTTTCTTTCCCGGCCTATACTGGGGCCAGAAACACAAAAAGGAGGCCCGCCGCCATGAATGCCAGCCTGACCATCCAGCCCACCCGCCGGATCTCCACCCGGCAAGCCCTGCGCACCCAGCCGCCCCGGCCGGTTTATCAGGCCCCGGGCCGCGCCCAACGCCGCCGGGCTGCCCGGCGGCGGCACCGGCTGATGGCCGCTGCCCTGCTGCTGGCCGTTCTGGCCTTTTTCGGCGGGCTTCGGGCCGCGTCACTGCTGCCCTCGGGGCTGGAGGTGCTGCACACCGCCGCACAGGATGCAGCCGTCCTCTTCCCCCAAAGCGCCGC
>CAKTWE010000158.1 GCA_934630385.1 uncultured Collinsella sp. | reverse complement strand
CGGCGTTTTACCAAACGCCGTAACTGCTCGACGCTGCAAGCCCGCCAGAGCGGCAATCTGCCTTTCAACTTCGGCGGCATGACCAAAAGGTCAATGCCGCCTTGTTTCAAGGCACCTTGCTCGCTCTGGCGGGCTTTCGCTGTCGTTGCCAGGGCATCGGCGTTGCTTGGCTGTCAAGATGTAATCGTTGGGGGTGTTCTAATTGTAGTCCTGGACGTCGCTCGCTGTCCGTCCTCTACCTGCGGCGTTGCCATGGTTGGCACTTAGGGACGTTCTTAAACGACTAGTCATTCAAGAACGTCCCCAATGGCTGCCCAACGGATATTGCGCACATGGCTCGCATGACAGTCGTCTCTTTTATGTTTCCTTTAGCCGTCGCTGCCTAGGATGGGAGTTAGTCGGCAGGAAGGGAGCGTCTATATGGACGACGCGAGCGAGCGTGCAATCGAAGAGGACATGCTCGATCAGTTCAACTACTTTGATGACGAGGACGAGGAATTGATCGATCGTCGCGAGCCGGCGTCGCTCGATGCCTTCGACCTTGTTAATGAAGAGCCCGACGAGGACGAGGCCGAATCAGCGGAGCCCCCACAGTCTTCGCGCCTGGACTCGCTGCTTTCGAGAGTCCCTATGCACCACGGCGCTCGTGCCGGCGCGCTTCATATGAAAACTGACTGGCGCCAAATCGTGACGGCAGGCGATGAGCTTGCCGTCGATGCGCCGCTCACCGATAAATCATCCATCATCTGTCGCACCGGCATGCTTATGCTGGCAAGTGGAACAGGTGCCTGGCGCGTGCGCGATACCATGAATCGTGTTGCTGCCGTGCTCGGCGTCACGATTCACGTCGATCTGAGTCTCCTGTCGTTTGAGTGCACCTGCATCGAAGACGGTCACTGCTTTAACGAGGTCGTCAGCCTACCCACAACGGGAGTCAATACTCATCGCATTTGGATGATGGAGAGCTTCTTAAAGGAAATCGAGATTTACGGGCGCCGTTTTACCGTGCACGAGTACCACGAGATGCTCAAGACCGTTGAGAGCTCGAAGCCCGATTACGCTTCCTGGCAACAGGGCCTTGCGGCAGCCTGTGCTTGCGGCGCCTTCGTCTTTTTGCTCGGTGGCGGCCCTATCGAGATGGCCTGCGCATTCGTAGGCGCTGGTGTCGGCAACTTTGCTCGCTCCCATATTCTCAAGCAGGGCCTTGGCCAGTTTAGCGCGCTGACGATCGGCGTTGCGCTCGCTTGCGTTTCGTATCTGCTGGCATTGCTCGGCCTTGGCCAGGTCGTACCGGGGGCAATGTCGCACCAAGAAGGCTATATCGGCGCCATGCTCTTTGTGATTCCCGGCTTTCCCCTCATTACGGCAGGCCTCGACATCGCTAAGCTCGACATGCGAAGCGGTATCGAGCGTCTTTCGTATGCTGTGTCTATTATTGTGATGGCGACCCTCGTAGGTTGGATGGTTGCCGAGTGTGTGGGACTGGCGCCGGATGACTTCGCCCCACTTGGTCTCTCACCGTTGGCTCTTACGCTCTTGCGCGTGCTGATGAGCTTTATCGGCGTATTTGGCTTCTCGGTTATGTTCAACAGTCCGGTAAAGATGGCAGCGGCGGCAGGGCTCATCGGCGCCGTGTCTAATACCTTGCGCCTTACGCTCGTCGATGCGCCGACGCTGTTTCCCTTCTTGGGCCTGAGTGCGGGCATGCCTCCCGAGGCGGCTGCGTTTACCGGCGCGTTGGTATCGGGGCTGCTCGCGAGCTTGGCCGAAATCAAGCTCACCTACCCACGTATCGCCCTCACGGTGCCATCGATTGTCATTATGGTGCCGGGCTTGTATCTGTATCGCTCGATGTATTACATGTGCACCTTCGACACGGTCAATATGCTCGGCTGGTTTGTGCGTGCAGTGCTCATCGTGGCGTTTTTGCCCGTTGGTCTGGGTGTGGCGCGTACGCTCACCGACCCTCGCTGGCGCCACAC
>CAKTWE010000157.1 GCA_934630385.1 uncultured Collinsella sp. | reverse complement strand
CTGCGGTAGCGGGCGAAATCCTCATCGCTCAGCTCATTGCGGTTGATGGTAACATATCCAAACATAAAAGTCTCAGCTCTTCTTTACAAATTCCGTGTGGCACTTGGGGCAGGTGATCTCAATTTTGCCGCGGCCCCGGGGCACCCGCAGCTGCTGATGGCAATGGGGGCAGCGGTAATAGCGGTAGTACTTGCGCTTCGCCCAGCGGGTCTTATACTGGGCCAGACGCTTCTGCACCTGCGTGCGCAGGTAGTAATACTTGGCGTTCTCCTGGTTGCGGGCGGGAATATTCCGGCTGAACATCCGGAAATATACCGCCACCAGCAGAGCCATGGCCAGCCAGCTGAACAGCCGCGGCCCAAACATGCCCAGAATCATCAGCACCAGGGCAGCGACGGCCATGGCCTGGTTCAAACTGTCATGGCCGTATCGGCCTACCATAAAGCGTTGAAAGCGTTCTCTCAATCCGTTCATCCCCTAAAATTTTATCCTTTGCAAATTACGGCAGAGCGGCCCCACACTGGCCGCCTGGAAAACCGTAGTATTATTATCGCATCCCTTTATGGTCAAACTTTGAACAAAGGTCAAATAAATGATAAATTGCAAAGGAAATAGGCATTTTGTACAAACAACACAGGGCTTGATGGTGCAAAGTGCGATAGATGAACCTGCTGCCGAGGCATCGACCGTAGGATTAGTTCTGCGCGAGAAACGCCTTCAGCGCAGGATAAAGCCGCTGGGCCTGCGCATAACCGGCCCGGTAGGCGCTTGTGAGCTTTTCCAGATTCTTTTCGGTGCGGCCCAGCCCCAGATCTTTGGCCGGGCGAATGACGAACACGCTGCCGGCCTGCTCTAGCTTGGCCAGCTCATCCAGCGTGGCGTTGTAGCGGAGATGCCGCGTGGCCATGGCTTCCACCAGGCGGGGATAACGCCAGTAACGGGCGCGGATCAGGGGTATTAGTTCGTTGGGGCCTTTGCGGTATTCCTCCGGACGGGTGAGAATCACGATGCTTTTGGTGCAGCCCAGCTGACGGGCCTTGGCGATGGGGATGGAATCCGCAATGCCGCCATCCAGATACGGGCTGCCCTCCACGTTGACCATTCGGGCGAGAAGCGGCAGAGAGCTGGAGGCCTGCACATAGCGAATGCCGGGGTGCATATCCGTGACGTGCGGGTAAACCGCCCTGCCGGTTTCGCAGTTGGTTACCACGGGATAAAAGCGGGTGCCGCACCGGTCGAAGGCCTCGTAATCGTAGGGGTCCAGCTCGTTTGGGATGCGGTTGTACACAAAATCGGAACCGAAGAGATCCCCGGTTGTGGCCAGGCTATATACGCTGCAATAACGTTTGTCGTTCAGATAGGCCGTGCCGCAGTGAAATGCGCGCCCCTTTTGGCCAGACAAAAAGCTGCACGCGTGACAGGCACCGGCTGAGACGGCCAGGCAGTCGTCAAAATGCAGCTTCTGCTCCAGAAAAAAGTCCAGCACGCCGGCTGTAAACAGGCCGCGCATACCGCCGCCCTCCAAAACAAGGGCCGTTCGCTCCAAGTGCTCGTTCATTAGAGACACTTCCTTCCATGTGAGAAATTTGCTATAATCAAACAGAATGAAGCAATTATACCATATCGAACAGGGGAAGAAAAGCCCGGCGGGCGGCTGCCTGCTTTCTATATAATACATTAAAAGAGAGACCGGGCCGGATTGCGTTGCAGCAAGGATCGGGAACCGGAACGTTCGGCCCGGGAGATACATTTATAGAAAGAGGGAGAATACCATGTTAAACGCAATGCCCAATTTTCATTTTTTCTCATGCGGCAACAACTACTGCGGTGAACACCTGGGAATGCGCTACTATCTTGGGAAAACCAAAGAAGGGGAAGAGGATTGTTTTGAGACAATCGTGTGGCCGGAGCCCTGGGCGAGAGATCGAACCCCGCTGGAGGAGCAGACCCGGGTGGTTTTTCCATATACCGAGGAAGGGCTTCAGCAGGGCTGCGAGTGGATCGCTGAGCAGTATGAGGCGGGAAA
>CAKTWE010000156.1 GCA_934630385.1 uncultured Collinsella sp. | reverse complement strand
CCCAGGTTCGGTTCCTCAATTGCTCCATCGGCCTTCCCCACCAAAGCGTGCGCTCGTATTTTGGAAAGATGTACGAGGCGAAGTTTCTGCTGGGCGCCCTTGCGGCCAGCATGGCGGACAACCATCGCATTGGCTACCACGCGTCCGTCTTTGCGTCGGGCGCGCTTAGCGAGATCAACGCCTTTGCGATTGGCGCCTCGCTGCTCGACCCCCGCGCGCAAATTATCCTGACCTGGGGCGATGTGCCCGCCGGAGGCCTTGCCGAGGCCATGTGCCACGAAGGCGTGAGCGTCATGACCGGCGCCGATATGTCCAAGTCTCTCGAGGACCCCACCGCCTACGGGCTTCACCGTCTGGTAAACGGCAAGGAAGTTACCGGTATTGCTATGCCGGTATGGAACTGGGGCCGTTACTACGAACTCATCGTACGCAGCCTACTGCACGGCACATGGGACGAGACCGCCGATGACCAGCAGGTGCGCGCCGTCAACTACTGGTACGGTATGAGCTCCGGCGTCATCGATATTCGCTACGCTCCGGGCCTACCCTATCAGACGCGTAAACTTGTGCAGCTGCTTCGCAACGGCATTGTCGAGGGCTCCATCAACCCATTTGGCGGCGAGCTCCACAGCCAGGACGGCGTGGTTCAGATTGAGGGCTTCCCTCCCCTGCCGAGTACGCAGATTGTCGAGATGAACTGGCTGGCTGACAACGTTATAGGCTCGATTCCGCAGCTCGATAACGAGCCGGAGGTCCGTGCCCTATGAATATCCTAGCCATTGCCGATGTAGAGGAGCGCTGCCTGTGGGAATGTTTTCGCAAGGAGCGCTTTGAGGACGTTGACCTGATTCTATCCGCAGGCGACCTGGATCCGGACTATCTTGAGTTTTTGGTCACTGTCATCAACAAACCGCTTGTGTACGTTCGTGGCAACCACGACGACCGCTACGCGCGCCATGCACCGGGCGGGTGCATTTGTGTTGAGGACAGCGTATATGTGTACCGAGGTATTCGCATTGCGGGTCTGGGCGGTTCCATGCGCTACCGCGACGGCGCGAACATGTATACCGAGCGCGAGATGGCAAAACGCATGCGCAAGCTATCGCGAAAAATCGCACTGGTAGACGGATGCGATATTCTACTTACCCATGCACCCGTCGCAGGCATGGGCGACCTGGACGACCTGCCGCATCGAGGATTCGAGTGCTTTAATGCGGCTCTTGAGTCTTGGGGTCCCGACTATATGATTCACGGGCATGTGCACCAAAGCTACGGCCCCAACTTTCAACGCGAGCGCCAACACCCATGCGGAACGAAGATTGTCAACGCCTGCGGCTATACCAAGATCGAAATTGACGAGGCGCGCTACCCCACGCGCGGTTGGAAGGCCGCTTGGCTCAACTCGCAAACCATGCGCCGCGAGCTCAAACGCCACGAAGCAATCGAGTCTTCAACCGCCAGAACCCCCTGGTAACTGCCAACAACCACCACGAAGGGGATAGGCACCTTTATGGTGGTTTTGCTGACTCGTCCGACCTGTCCATCACGGTGCTTGTGTAATTAACGAGAACACTCATTGTTTTGTAAGGACGGCGCTCACGTGCCGTCTTTTTTTGTCAACTTATGCAGTCTCGACCGTGTTGTATGTAGAGGGACCTCGCGAGACGCCTTCCCTATATCCACCACGACCAATTGGAGGTGACACTATGCCTGCACGCCGTAACCGCAATAGCACGCTCCGATGCGATGCCGATCAGATCGAGCGGGAAGCAAAGCGCTTGGTCGACACGTATTCCGACCTCATCCTTCGATTGTGCTATTCGGCCCTTGGATCCGCTGACGACGCTCAAGACATCTGCCAGGACACGCTGATCAAGATTCTCCAACGCACTCAACCGTTCGACTCGCTCGAACACGAACGTGCTTGGGTGATCCGAGTCGCACTGAACGCATGTCGCGATATCGGCCGTACGCACGCGAATCACCCGGTTGTCGACCTCGATTCGCTCCCCGATTTCTGCGCACCCGTAACAC
>CAKTWE010000155.1 GCA_934630385.1 uncultured Collinsella sp. | reverse complement strand
GGGCGCAAGTCTCATTATCCCTTCGGTACTCGGCATGGTGTCCATGCTGTACGAGGGGGAGGAGCGCAAGCAAGCGTACGGCGTGATCGCTGCGTCCGCGGCGCTTGCGACGATTATTCCCATCGCGCTGGGCATTCTGGTCGATGTTGCGGGCTTTCGCGTGACCTTTGGCGTGCTTGCTGCCTATTTTGTGGCCCTACTCGTTGCGAGCGCGAGGCTGCCGACGGGTGGCGGGCTGCATGCGGGCAAGTTTGACGCGCCGGGTGCAGCTATTGCCTCTCTGGGATTGTTCGCCGTTATGTGCGGCCTCTCGCGCATCTCGACTTGGGGCGTGTTTGCTCCCTTGTCGCAGGCGCCCTTTACAATCGCGGGCGTCTCTCCTGCGCTTCCTATCGTTGGCGTCGGCATTCTGTTGCTGGTGATTTTGATTCCGGTCGAGCGTTGGATGGAGCGGACGCACGGCATAGCAATTTTGCCGTCGAGCTTTGTGCGCAACGCCACCGTTCGAGCCGGCGTTGTGGCCATTGCCCTGCCGTTCTTCTACATGGGCGCTCAGGGCTTGGTAGGCACTTCGTACTATCAGCTCGTGGTTGGTCTCGGCGGTATGCAGACCGCGCTCCTGGGCATTATCTCGGGCGTGCCCATGCTGGTGCTCGCGATGTTTGTGCCGCGCAAGTTCCCACAGCTCAAGCCCTGGTCTGTGGTTCGTGTGGGCTATGTATTTATGGCCGCCGCCTGCGTGAGTATGGCGTTTGGCGTGCGCGTGTCCGAGCTTACGCCCATTATGGTGGTCGGTACGCTCTTTGGTGGCGTGGGCGTTGGCTTGGTGAACTCGCAGGCCAACAACATCGTTGCTTCTGCTGTGCCGCCGAGTGATGCCCAGCAGTCGGGTGGCATTCAGGGCGCCGCGCGAAATCTTGGCCTTGCGCTGGGCTCCGCCGCCATGGGTTCGGTTTTGCTTATTGCCGTCAATACCGGCCTCGATGCGCGCATCGAGGCGCGCGGCATGGTCGACACGCAAGACAAGGCGGCGCTCGAAGAGGTTGTCTACACCTTTGAAAGCGACGCGGCATTTACGGCGCGCTTGGAATCCATGGACGTTGCGCTCGAGGCGCAAGGGGAGCTCTTGGCAGATAACGCCGAGGTCCGTGCAAACTCCGCAGCCATCGCTTTTTACGTTGTGGCGGGGCTTGCCACAGCGGCGCTTGCAACGACCTTTCCAAAGCAAAGCGCATAGCCGTTGCCTATCGAACCACTACAAAGCTGCCTGTCCCCTTTGTAGTGGTTTTGGTGCGGCTGCGCTGCGCGTTAAACAGTGGAGTGTCTACAATAGAAGCCGTTTTGAACGTAAATTGAAAGGCTTTGGTATGACTCGCTCTGTTTCCCGTCGTGATTTTTTGGGTTTAATCGCCGGTACCGCAATGGTTGCGGCGAGCGGTTGCACTGGCAACGGTGCCGACAAGGGCTCTGCCGCTGGTTCTGCTACGGTTGTGAACGACGATATCAAGGGAGCCAAGCTCACCTTTGTGGGCGACGACGCCTTCGCACCCTATCGCTATCTGGAGACGCAGTCGGACGGCAAGCAGAAGGTTGTCGGCCTGGATATCGCCATTGCCGACGAGATGGCCTCGCGCCTGGGCTTTTCTTACGACTTTGAGCCGCAGGACTTTGCCGCCACGCTTGCATCGGTGCAGAGCGATAACAAGGCCTTTACCATGGCAATGAGCTCCAACGAAGAGCGCGAGCAGACCTACGACTTCACGCGTGGCTACTATCAGCCGCTCGTAGGCGTTCTCACGCTCGGCGGCGATCCCGTCAAGCGCGTTGAGGACCTCGCTGGCAAGTCTATCGCCTGCACTACCGGTACCGTTCAAAACAAGTTCATCGCCAAGGTTATGCCCGACGCCGATATTCACACGTACGACGGCGGCGACCAGTGCCTGCAAGAGGTGCTCGCCGGGCGCATCGACGCCTATCTGTGCGACGGCGCCGAGGGCCAGTCCATGCGCGATGCGAACGAGGGCCTGGTGCTGGGCCTGCTCGATCGCTCCGAGAC
>CAKTWE010000154.1 GCA_934630385.1 uncultured Collinsella sp. | reverse complement strand
GGTTCTGCTTGGCAGAAGCCTGCATGGCGCTGGCCTGTTCCAGGAGATCCGCCGCAGCTTTTTGGTTGAAGCGCAGCCGTTTGCGGCGGCAGCTCAGGGTGGGCTGGGTGTTGAACCGGACGCAGCGAATGGTGCGCTGCCCCTCAAAATGCAGAGGATGCCAGCTGTTGGCGGTGACGAAGGCGAGCCGCAGGTTGGGAAAAATCAGGTGGTCGATTTTATCGCCTGGGGCCATTGGGCACCAGCACACGATGACCCGGTGGCCTTTTTTCAGGGCAGCGTCCCGCAGAAGCTCCAGCAGCAGGCGGCTGGCCGCACCGGTTTCGTCCTGCAGAACCACCTGCCGGTCGGTGAGGGCAGCAATGGTATCGCTGTAGACGATTCGTCCTTGCGGGGTGACGGCACTGAGCAGCCGGTCGCAGGCAAGGCCGGGGCCGGGCAGGCTGGGCAGATAGCGGGCGGCCAGCCGGGCGGCCTCTTTGCGGACCTTTTCAAAGTCGGTGGTGCAGGCGGCGGTGCGGCGGCTGTCCAGCAGAATGCCCCCGGCGGCGGAAACGTAGCGGGCAGCCCGGCCCTGGAACCGGCTGCATAGGTCGAACAGGCGCTGGATCTCTTCGCGGTTCTCCTGCAGATATGCCTGATTCAGGGTGTGATACAGGCTCACCACCTGCTCGTGCGCCACCGGATAGGCCGGATCAAGGGCGTGGGGCGCGGTGGCGTCCACAATGCCGCAGCCCTCCGGCCAAAAGATGGCACCGTCCAGGCTGTCCGGGTCTGAAGAGCAGTGGATGCGTTCCACCACGCCGCGGCCGCGGGCGGCCAGCTGCTTCATCAGGGTGGATTTGCCGCAACCCGGCCCGGCCTTGATGAGCCAGAGTGCAAGGCCGGGCTGCCGGGCTAACTCGTGAAAGTACCCCCGGAAACCGGTGGGGGAAAGACAGCCTAGGAAAAAGTCGGCTTGAATGGGTGCATGGGTGTGTTCCATAAATGTTTCCCTCCTTTGGGCACATCCTATGCGAAAGGGCCCGTGCGCGCCACAAGGATAAAAAGTGGAACGGCTGCCCCGAAAAAAGAAAGGAGTGGAGGAGATTTGAGACAAAATGAAGGGGAACGCTATTCCCATTCCGGCAGTTTGCGTATATAATAAATAAAAGATTTGATGGGGGCGCTGTGTTCGGCGGCTCCCGCACAAAACGGGCAAAGGCAAGGAAATGCCGCCTTGGCCCGGGGCCGCTGCGGCCCGCATGTTTCAGGAAAGGAATGTTGAAGCAATGCCCCAATTTTCAGTCCCGCTCGGAAAACTGGCAAAGCAGCTGAACCTGGAGAGTTTGTATGCCCCCAAGGACCTGTGGCAGATTCCCATCACCACGGCGGACATCAACCGCCCTGGCATTATGCTGGCAGGCTTTTATCAGTATTTTGACGCCACCCGGATTCAGATCATCGGCATGGTGGAGATGGCGTATCTGAAAGACCTGCCGGACGATGAGCGGCGCAACCATCTGGAAAAGCTGTTCAGCATGAAGCCCCCCACCGTGATCATCTCCCGCGGGATGGACCCGCTGGATGAAATGCTGGACTTTGCCCGCTGGTACGATGTGCCCCTGATGCGCTCGGCGGAAACCTCCTCCACGCTGATGAGCAACCTGATCAGCTACCTGAACGTGGAGCTGGCGCCCCGCGTGACCCGCCACGGCGTATGCGTGGAGGTATACGGCGAGGGCATCCTGATTCTGGGTGACAGCGGCGTGGGCAAAAGCGAGACGGCGGTGGAGCTGGTGAAGCGCGGCCACCGGCTGATTGCGGATGACGCCGTGGAGCTGCGCCGCACTTCTGGCACCACCGTCATCGGCACTTCACCGGAGAACATCCGCCATTTTCTGGAGCTGCGGGGCATCGGCATTGTGAACGTGGCCCGCACGTTCGGCATCGGCGCGGTGAAAACCAACGCCAACATTGACCTGGTGGTGGAGCTGGAGCCTTGGGACAAGAGCAAAACCTACGACCGCACCGGCCTGACCGGTGAAAACTATGAGATTCTGGGCGTGCAGATCCCCA
>CAKTWE010000153.1 GCA_934630385.1 uncultured Collinsella sp. | reverse complement strand
ACCGGGAATGTCGTCGAGCACGACATGACGGCGCTTGAGCTCGGTCTCGATTTTTCGCTGTCCCCAACCGCGCCGCTTGCGTTCCTCGATAAAGTACGAGCAAAAGCGGTTCTCGTCTAAAAAGCGATACTCGGTGGCGCGCTCGACGGCGAAATCGATCGCGGGCTGGTGAAAGCCGTAGCGAGCCAGCTTGTCACGGACCTCACCCGTCGCATGGTCGCGGCGCGATAACATCTCGGTCACCATAGTAAGCGCACATTTACGCTCGATGAGCTGCACCGCATCACGAAAGTTATCCCAATCGCAGGGAAGATCGGGGCGGTTTTTGACATACAGGCGCGCGACCCGCACGGGAATCCAAATGGACCGCTCAAAACCGCCCTCAAGTTCACAATCGATATGTGCGCAAGGCTTTTTGGACGCATACCCGCTCGAGAACGAGGAGGCCGCCTTCTTATCGGGAAAGACGACCGTGGCCTCGGTCACCGTATACGACATGTCGGCATCCGCTACTCGTCGTCATCGTCGAGCATCGCGGAGCCATCGATGGCGTACAGCTCATCAAACTCCTCGGGGACGGGCTGGTCGGTCAACTCAACCTCGGAGGGGGCATCATCGTCATACTCAAGACCGCAGGCAAGGCGAACCTTGTGCTCGATCTCGTCAGCGCAATCGGGATGTTCGCGCAGAAACGTCTTGGCGGCCTCGCGACCGTTGCCGAGCTTATCCTCGCCATAGGCAAACCAAGACCCCATCTTCTTGCAGATGCCGCACTCGACGGCCATATCCAGAATCGAGCCCTCTTTGGAGATGCCGGTGCCATACATGATGTCAAACTCGGCCGAGCGGAACGGAGCGGCCACCTTGTTCTTAACGACCTTGGCACGCACGCGATTGCCGATAACCTCGTCCTTGAGCTTGATGGTATCGATTTTGCGAATATCGATTCGCACAGAAGAGAAGAACTTGAGCGCGCGGCCGCCCGTGGTGGTCTCGGGGTTGCCGAACATGACGCCGATCTTCTCGCGCAGCTGGTTGATGAAGATGCAGGTCGTGTTGGACTTGGCAAGCGAGCCGGCGAGCTTGCGGAGTGCCTGGCTCATCAAGCGAGCCTGCAGACCCACCGTCGTGTCACCGATCTCGCCCTCAATCTCGGCACGCGGAGTCAAGGCGGCTACAGAGTCGACGACGATGGCGTCGATGGCACCGGAGCGCACAAGCATATCGACGATCTCGAGCGCCTGCTCGCCCGTATCGGGCTGGGAAATGAGGACCTCATCGATATCGACGCCGATGCGCGCGGCATAGGTGGGATCAAGCGCGTGCTCGGCATCGATAAATGCAACAACGCCGCCCATGGCCTGCGCCTCTGCAAGGATCTCGAGTGAAAGCGTCGTCTTACCGGAGGACTCGGGGCCATAAATCTCGACGATACGGCCGCGCGGCACGCCGCCGATACCCAAGGCGGCATCGAGCGCCAGAGAGCCCGTCGGAATAGCCTCGACCTCGAGCTCGGGACCGCCGTCGCCGTACCTCATAATAGAGCCCTGGCCGAACTTCTTCTCGATCTCGGCCTTGGTGGTGGCGATCATCTCATCGCGCTCTTTACCCGTCGTGCGTGCATGAACAGTACGTACGGGACCTGAATTCTTGGCCATGAATAGCCCTCCTCTTAACAACCTGAAACGATAATAAACGAACGGCTGTTCGTGGTCAACCGTTCAGATTCATCATATGCACCCGACCATTCCAAAACCCGACCAAACGCCGACCAATCACCGACCAAATACTTGACCACGCCAATCACAAATAGGGGTGCTCGAACATTTTTAGGCCTTGTACCAGCGCAAACACCAATACCGTCAAAGGTCCCTATCTCCACAATTAAGGGGCCCTAAGGCCCCTTAAACCACGTCTATTCCATAGAATTGAGAACAGAGACAATGTGCTCCAAAGCCTCCGCGACCGCATGGGCACGAACGCACGACCGATCGCCCTCGTAATGACAGCGCGCAGACTCGACAACCGGCGCTCCCCCATCGGCAGCGCGATACGCCCAGCCAATATAGAAC
>CAKTWE010000152.1 GCA_934630385.1 uncultured Collinsella sp. | reverse complement strand
CGCCTTTAGACGCGTGCCGGAAATCCAAGGGTTATACCCTAAGAGCAAACCACCCCTTTTAGGGGTGGTTTTGATTAGAGGAATTCGCCTACTCGGTGGACTTCGGGTTCTAGGTCTACGTCGAACTGCCCTTTGACGGTTGCTTGGATGTGGCGGATGAGTTCGTCGACGTCGGCTGCGGTGGCGTGGTTGGCGTTGACGATGAAGCCGCAGTGTTTTTCGCTCACCTGGGCACCGCCGACGGCGTGACCGCGCAGGCCTGCGTCCATGATGAGCTTGCCGGCAAAGTGGCCCTCGGGGCGCTTGAAGGTGGAGCCGGCGCTCGGCATGTCGAGCGGCTGCTTGTCCTCGCGGCGCTGGCGATAGTCGTCCATGTCGGCCTTGATCATCGCGGCGTTACCCGGGGCGAGATTGAAAGTGGCCGAAAGCACGATAAAGCCGTCGTCGGCGATGCGGCTCTTGCGGTAACCCAGGTTGAGCTCATCGACATCGAACTCGATGATATTGCCGCTGCCGCGGGTGCCGTCGTCGAGCATGCGGGCGGGCTTGTAGACGCGTACAGATTCCAGCACATCGGCCATGCAGGCACCGTAGGCGCCGGCGTTCATGTAGCAGGCGCCGCCGACCGATCCGGGGATACCCGAGATGGGCTCCATACCGGTGAGACCGGCCTCGGCTGCCGCCGCGGCGACATCGGAAAGCAAGGCGCCGGCTGCCGCCGTGACGTGCGTGCCGTTGACCGTAATGTCGGAGAGGCCCTTGCCCAGCGCTACGACGACGCCGCGGATGCCCTTGTCACCGACGAGCAAGTCGGAGCCGTTGCCCACGATGGTGAGCGGCAGATCGCAGCGGTAGCAGGTGTCAAGCGTGGCGACGAGGCCCTGCTCGGTGTCGGGCGTGACAAAGACATCGGCCGGGCCGCCGATCTTAAACGTGGTGTGCTCGCGCATGGGCTCGCTCATGAGTACGTTGTCCTCGCCGGCAACGCCGGCGAGCGCGCAGAGCAGGTCCTCGTTAAAAAAGTCGTTCTCGTGCATACGAATATCCGCCTTTTGGTGGTTGTTGTCATCAATCGATTGCAATATACCCCACCTGGACGGATTTGGTGCGCTGACGGCGATAAAACAGCCGTCTACCGGATTGGTAAAGCGTTTATCACCGAGGTAGAAGGGCAGTAGCTATACTTTCAAGAGATTGCGCGTAAACCTGGAAGGAGCGAGATGGCCAACAAAGTCACCCTCAAGCAGATCGCCCAGGAGGTGGGGCTTTCCCCCTCGTCGGTCTCGCTTGTTCTCAATAATCGGCCCTGTCGCATCTCGGAAGAAAACCGCAAGCTCATCAAGGAGGTCGCGGCGCGCAACCACTATGTTCCTAACCAGATCGCGCGTAGCCTGGTTATGCGCGAGTCGCGCACGCTGGGCCTTATCGTTCCCAATATCGAGAGCCGCTTTTTTGCCTCGCTTGCTGGCAGCTTGGAAAAGCGCTGCCGCGAGGACGGTTACGCGCTCTTTATTACCAGCTCGGGCGGAAGTGCCGATGACGATCTGGAGCTGCTGCGTCAGCTGGTGACGCGCGGTGTCGACGGCGTCTTTCTGGTGGTGGGTGACGAGTTCTCCGACGACCGCGCCTTGCGCGAAGAAGTCAGCCATCTGCCTATTCCGGCGGTAATGGTTGACCGTGCCATTGAGGGGCTCGAGTGCGACAAGGTGATGTTCGACCACGAGATGGGCGGCTATATGGCTACCCGCTATCTAATCGAGCAGGGCCACCGTCGCATTGCCTGCTTGGTTAATGCTCGCCGTTCCAATACGGGTCGTAAACGTCTTGCCGGCTACGAGCGTGCGCTGCGCGAGGTTGGCCTGCCGATTGACGCGCGTTTGGAGTTTGAGAGCGAGTACTACATTCCGAGCGCATACGAGGCCTCGGAGGCGGTGCTCGCAACGGACGCCACCGCCGTGTTCGCAAGCTCGGATAACATCGCCCTCGGTTTGCTCAAGCGCTTGCACGAGATGGGGAAGAGCATCCCGGGCGATATCTCGGTGGTGAGCTACGACAACTCGGCGGCCGACGTTCTCTTTGAGCCGGCGCTGACCGCGATTGAGCAGGATCCCGGTGTCCTTG
>CAKTWE010000151.1 GCA_934630385.1 uncultured Collinsella sp. | reverse complement strand
GGCTAACCGACCAAAACCACCACAAAGGGGACAGACACCTTTGTGGCGGTTTTTGTTTTAGGCGGAGGGGAAGGCCTTGGTGAGGCCGGCGCGCGTCTGCGTGTCGGTCTTTTGGTAGATAGAGCTCAGGTGGCGCTGTACCATGCGCATCGAGATGCCGAGCTCCTCGGCGATCTGCTTGAGCGGGCGTTCATCCTGGGTCACAGCCATGAGCACGTCGACTTCGCGCGGGGTGAGAGCGTGGTTGGCGATGAAGGCCTGGCGTTGCTCCTCGATGGTGGGGGCGGCGAGCGCTTCTTCTGCCAGCTGCTCGTGTTCGCGCTCCTGCTCGGTTTGGGGTAGGCGGAACAGGCCGGCTGCCACGAATGCCGCGCAGGCGGCGACGAGCAAAACGAGCGCACCGATCATGATGAGGGCAACGTTGCCCGAGGTCACGAGAGCAAGCGAGATGCCTGATGTAGTGAATGCGCATGCATTGTTGGCGGCGCGTCCCATGCCGGCCCAGAGGGCGGGCGCATGCGTGCGCGGTGCCAGCTGTGTAAAGGTGGCGGTAAAGAACGTGACGAAAAAGCCCGAGCTCAGGTAAAAGACGACAAGGCCCAGGTTGGGATCGGCGCCGGCCTCCACGGCCAGGATGGAAATGGTCGAGAGTACGGCGATGCCGAGCATGACAAGTCCCATGTAGCGGCGCTCGGCAAGATCAAAGATAACACCGGCGGCAAGGCCGCTTGCCGCCAAAAAGAGGCGCGGCCAGGTCTGCACGGCAATGGTGCCATGAGCGTTGGAGAGCGTGACCACGTTGTCGAGGGTCGAGAACAGGCAGGCGAGAATCATGACGAGCGCGATACTCCAGCACGCCTGCTTGGCGAGGGCGTGCGAGGGCTCGGCAAAGGGATTGATGGTGGGGCTGGGGCCCTCGTTTGCCTCTTGGGTAGTGGCGCTGAGGGCGGAGATGGCGATAGTCGCTGCGCCAAGAATGATGAGCTCGGCGATGCCACCGCAATCAATCAGGTTGGTGACGAATTGCATCAGGATGCCCGCGGCATAGGCTGCCCCTGCGCCGGTGGCGAGTTTGGAGTCATTCTGGAATGCCAACGAAAAGGCGTGGTGAGCAGCGGCACCCAGCAGACCGAGCCCGAGGAATGCGAGGCACCCCAGAATCTCGAGCGCAAGCGGGCTCGTGGGGGACTGAATCTGAGTCAGCCCCAAGATGGCGATGGGGACGGCGACGCTGACAGCTGCCTGGGGCTGGCCTTTGCGCTGTGCGAGCCCGAGCAGCGGCGCGTATCCGATAAAGCCGAGTACACTCGCGCCCAGAATAAAGCCCTGTGCGATCACAACGCGTTCGGCACCGGCGAGCAGCCCGACGTTGACGTCGAAGCGAAACTCGGCGGCAAGGAAGGCGAAGGTGAAGAGCGCGAGTGCCAGAAGCGCGTTGATTTTAGGCTTGCTTAGGTTCAAGGACGGTCCTTTGGATGGACGAATGATTGTGCCCTCGATTGTAGACCATGACGTTAGGGGGCGGGCCTTTCGGGGGCGGGGCGCGCTTGGCAATCGCATGCTCGTTGCCTTTTGCGCTGGCAGATGCGTCACTTGAGAATTTGTGCCCCGGGATCCGGCTATCTTCCCGTAACATGGTGTTACAGAAGCACCCCTTACGACAAGGAGGCTCATATGCGAACGCAAATCCATGACAACCCAATCGACCACGGCCGCGCGTGCTCGCTCTCCCACGGAACATGGCGCCGCGTGGGCGCAAAACTCGCCTGCGCGGGGGCCTGCGTGCTCATGGCCGGCCAGCTGCTGCTGCCGAGCGTGGCGCTCGCCGCCGACTGGGTCAACGTGGGCGGCACGCAGTACGACGCGGGCACCGCTGCCGGCGACGAGGCAGGAACCTGGTCCTGGAACGGCGCCGACGACATGAAGCTCAACGGCTACGACGGCGGCTCCATCGGCGCCAAGGGCAACCTCACCATCGGCGTGACGGGCACCAACACCGTCACGGCCGACGCCGGGCAGAGCGCCATTGCTGTTAAGAACGGTAACCTTGCCATTACCGGCGACGGCACCCTGAATGCGACGGCCCAGAACGATGTAATTACAGCGTCGGGAGACGGCAGGACCGGCGGCGATGTGACCATCAGCGGCGGCACCGTCAACGCGACGGCTTCGGGTGCAGCGGAAAAC
>CAKTWE010000150.1 GCA_934630385.1 uncultured Collinsella sp. | reverse complement strand
GACTCTGCGGGCGTAAACGTTACAAGGACCTAGCAAATAGCTCACGCGCGCCGGATGTCCCACGGCCGCAGCGTCAGGCGACACGCCACCCCGACGGCTAGTCGTTTAAGAACGTCCCCGATGACTAGTCGGCGTAGGTGAAGGTCGTGACGTCGAACATGCCCTCGGGACGGATGCGAAGCGTCGGGATGACCGGCAGGGGCAGGAAGATGATGCCCATGATGGGGTCGAGCGGCGGCTCGATGCCCATGGCGCGCGCCTTGACCATAAAGTCGTCGTGCTGCGCCGCCACGTCCTCGGCCGTGCCCTCGCTCATCAGGCCACCGAGCGCCAGCGGGATGCGCGCTACGACCTCGCCATCGCGTACCAGCACGTGACCGCCCTGGCCAACAGCCTCGACGGCAGCCATCATATCGGCCGCGTTGTCGCCCACCACGCACACGTTGTGCGAATCGTGGCCGATCGTCGAGGCGATGGCACCGCCCGTGATGGTAAAGCCGCGCACCCAGCCGCGACCGATGTGCTTGCCAACAAGACCCAGGCCCGCAGGGCCATCACCGTCGGCGCCCTCGGCCTGCAGTGACACGCCGCGGCCGTGGCGCTCGATCAGCATAATGCGGCGCAGGCCCTCGACACTCTCGGGGCGAACCATACCCGTGATGGCCTTACCCGGCACCACGTCAATCACGGCCTCGCCCGGCTTAAAGGCGTAGTCGAATACGTCGAGCGAAAGCTTCGGCAGCTTAACAGAGGCGCGCAGCTCATCGGCAAGGGCCGCAACCTCGGCCATCTCGGGTGCGATCTCGCCCACAAAGGTGCCGTCCTGCGCCACCAGAGCACCGGCGGCATATACGCGATGCGGAGCCGTGGCAAACGTCAGGTCATTGAGCACCAGCAGGTCGGCACGCTTACCCGGGGCAATCGCACCACGCAGCTCGTGCGGGTCGCGGCAGCCGTGATCCAGGCCAAACGCCTCGGCCGTGGAGAGGGACGCCATAGAGATAGCGACCACGGGGTCGATACCGGCCTCAATCGCCACGCGGCAGGCATTGTCGATCATGCCGGTCGCAAGCGCATCGGAAGGGGCGCGGTCGTCAGTCGCAAAGCAACAGCGGCGGGCGCGCGCGGGATTCTCCAGCAGCATCGGCGACAGGTTGGCCAGGTCATGGCTGCACGTACCCTCGCGCAGCATCACATACATGCCGCGGGACAGTTTATCGAGCGCCTCCTCGGGAATCGTCGACTCGTGGTCGGCGATAATACCCGCCGCGGCATAGGCGTTGAGGTCCTTGCCGGCAACGAGCGGCGCATGGCCGTCGACCTGCTTGGACGGCGTCTGGTTGGCAGCATCGATGCGAGCACAGGTCTCGGGGTCGGCCATAAAGACGCCCGGCAGGTTCATCATCTCGCCCAGACCAAAAACGTCACCCGGATGCTCGGCAAAAAACGCCTGCATGTCAGCAGCGGTAATCACAGCGCCCGCTTGCTCATCGGGCAGCGCGGGCACGCACGAGGGCATCATGTACTTGATGGAAATGGGCGCGCGGCGACCGTCCTCGATCATAAAGCGCAGGCCGTCGAGCCCCGCCACGTTGGCGATCTCGTGGCTGTCGGCAATGGCGGTGGTGGTACCGCGCGTCGCCGCCATGCGCGCATACTCGGCGGGGCGGATGTTCGAGGACTCAATGTGCAAATGTCCGTCGATAAAACCGGGGGCGAGATAGCGACCCTGGCAGTCGATAACCTTGGCAGCCTCGTAGGTACCAGCGGCATCGTCGCGACCGTCGTAGAGCACGCCGACGATTACGCCGTCCTTGACGGCAACGCTACCGGACGCTACGCGCTGACCGTACACGTCGACAATCTGTGCATTGGTAAACAGCGTGTCGACGGGCACGCGACCCTCGGCGGCCTCGATCACAGACCTCATGACCTCAACGGACATACATTCTCCTTTAACCGTAGAAAACAGCTGCGGAGCGGACAAACCTTCACCGCAGCAAGCCAATAGCAATTGTATGCCCAAAAGAAGGTCCCGCTAACACCCCATCCGCTTAACGGCACACGCCGCTTGGCGCAATGGGGACAGGTTGCTTTGCACCAATGACAAGGAGTGTCCCAAAGTGCCGGCACAAAAGGAACGTCCCTAACTGCCGCATCCGGACCAAGACAATGCCGCGGGTAGAGGGCGGACAGCGAGCGGGCTCCAGAGCGAACAAATTGACATGAAAAGAGGGCGGCATAGACCTTCTGGTCATGCCGCCCTCTTTGAATGACAAGTTGTCGCTCTGGCGACCGCGCAGCGTCGGCCGGT
>CAKTWE010000149.1 GCA_934630385.1 uncultured Collinsella sp. | reverse complement strand
GAGCTGTTCGAGTTTGTCGCTGGCTTTGAGGGCGATGTTCCCGGTGCCGCTCCCGAGGAGTGCGGTAACTACCTGGACCAGAACCTCCCCATGGCAAACTGGCTCGCGCGCCGCTACCTCGACCGCGACCTGGCCGATATCGACGAGAAGCATCTGCACTATCAGCAGGCATAAGAGCTGTCTGCGAAACGACCGTTTGAACCGGAGGCGTCCCCGTTTTTTCGGGGACGCTTTTTCATGTTGAGCGCTCAAAAGGGTATTTGTTTGTTCTAGAATGTTCGTATGGTCACATAAACGAACAGGAGCGAACATGCATATCTATTCTGTTGAGGATCCCGAGTTCAAGTCCTATGGCAACGTTTGGGATAACGTTCCGTCCGAGCTTACGTCACCCGTGCTCGAGGCGCTTGCCTCCACGCCCATCCCTGAGGGCAGCAAGTACGTAGCGAGCGCGCCCGAGCTCGAGGGCGTCAAGGAAGCCGATAAGCTGGGCTTTCTCATGTTTGGCGGCCGCCCCTTCCAGTTCGGCTGGTGCAACGGCCACAATACGCGACTCAACTGTCTGGAGTATCACCGCGCCAGCGAGTTTAACCTGGGCGCCCGCGACTTTATCCTGCTCGTGGCGCATCGCTGGGAGATCGAGGACGGCAAGCTCGACACCGCGTGCGTTAAGGCGTTCCGCGTGCCGGCGGGCAAGGTCGTCGAGGTCTTCAACACCACGCTTCACTACACGCCGTGCATGGTCGACGATGGGGGCTTCCAGGTGATGGTGGCTCTGCCCGCTGGCACCAACGGTCCGCGCCCCGAGGCTGCAGCCGACATGCCTGCCGCCGGCGACAGCTACTGCTACTGGAAGGCCGACAAGTGGGTTCTCTGCCATGCTGACAGCCCCAAGGCTGCCGAGGGCGGCTACGTAGGCCTCATCGGCAAGAACCTCGACATCGCCTACGACTAGCATCTTCCATCTCGATCTGTAACATCTAGCGGACCAAATCGTCTCTACTTGTTACAGATTTAGACAAACTGTAGGGGACAGACCGAACAATCTCGATCTGTAACGCCAGGCCCGGTTTTGGCTGCCTAACTGTTACGGATCGAGACAAACCGCCCGCCAATCACCACAAAGGTGCCTGTCCCCTTTGTGGTGATTGGCGGGCGGGTATCAAAAAGTGTCAGACAGGGCGGCTGCCGGGCACCCGCGCGCGAAAAGAAGTATCGGCCTGCGTCGTTGCCGTTGAGCGACACGTTGTTTGCAGGGATACTGAGCCTATGACAACAGCGTGCGAAAGGATTGACGCACGGCTTTCCGTAATGACTTCCTGTGGGGCGGCACGACGGCTGCCAACCAGTGCGAGGGCGCCTACAACGTGGACGGCCGCGGCCTTGCCAACGTGGACGTGGCTCCGCATGGCCCCGAGCGCTATGCAGTGGTCTCCGGCCAGCGTAAAATGCTCGACTTCGAGGACGGCTATTACTATCCCGCGCAGACCGGCATCGATTTCTATCATCACTACAAAGAGGACATCGCTCTCTTTGCCGAGATGGGCTTTAAGACCTTCCGTATGAGCCTGGCTTGGACCCGCATCTTCCCCAACGGCGACGAGACCGAGCCCAACGAGGCTGGCCTGGCCTTCTACGAGGATGTATTCCGCGAGTGCCAAAAGCACGGCATCGAGCCGCTCGTGACCATCACGCACTTCGACTGCCCAAACGACTGGTCGCTGGGGACACCCTTTGCCGTCTGGCATTTGGGGACGTTCCTTTTAATATGAGCAGGACATTGTCAAGAGGCAAAATCGGGCCTGGCCCCAACGATATGGGGTCAGGCCCTCTCCCTATATCAACCCGTCCGCGGCGACCTCGGCGTGTCTTACCGACGCTCGTCTTTGCAGTTTAATATCCGCCCGCGGCGATCTCTCGCTGGGCAATCCGTTGCTACGGCTGAGGCTTCTACGTCGAACCGACAGTCTGTGCACGCGTGTGGCGCCCTGGGCGCTCGCAGAAAAGGGACCTGAGGTTCGCCTCAACGGCTTCGGATCGAACCGCTTCCGGGGTGACTGGCTTATGTGCGGGGGACCGCCCCCTACGCCTCCTCGGCCATGAGGCCGACCGCCCATACCCAGCAGGCGAGCTCGCGCGCCGTGGCCACGTTCGCCTTGTTGCCGTGGACCCCGCGCGCGAGCAGCGCCTCCCGCCTCTCGACCAGCCTCCGCACGCCCTTGGCGGCATGCCTCCGGGCGCCCCGGTCCGGGGCCTGGTGTTAGCGCTACTGTAAAAACAACCATTTTGACCAACGCTCAATAACCAATCATGCCAACGCAATCCCGCCATTTG
>CAKTWE010000148.1 GCA_934630385.1 uncultured Collinsella sp. | reverse complement strand
GCATCTTAGTGCGCGGCTTGACGATGGCAGCAAGTGCGTCGATCCAGTCCTCGCCGTACTCGACGTTACCCTCGATGAGGCCCGCCTCGTGCAGCTCGGGGACCATGATCTCGTCGGCAAACTGCGCGTCGGACATGCCGTTGATGTACTCGGCATTGACCCAGTCGAGCTTCTTGGGGTCGAAAGTCGCGGGGTTCTTGGAGATGCGGTCGAGCGAGAACTTGCTGGCCAGGACATCGCGCGGGATGATCGTGGTCTCGCCGTCGAGCGACCAGCCGAGCAGCGCCAAGTAGTTGACGAAGGCATCGGACAGGTAACCGGCGTCACGGTACTCCTCCACCGAAGTGGCACCATGGCGCTTAGAGAGCTTCTTGCCGTCGGCGCCCAGGATCATGGAGATGTGGGCGAACGTGGGCACGGGCGCGCCGAGGGCCTCGTAGACCATGACCTGGCGCGGGGTATTGGACAGGTGATCGTCGCCGCGGATGACGTGGGTGATCTTCATCATGGCATCGTCGACGACGGTCGCGAAGTTGTACGTGGGCGTGCCGTCCGAGCGGAAGATGACAAAGTCGTCGAGCTCCTTGGCATCGAAGGTCACCTCGCCGTGGACGGCGTCGTGGATGACGACGTCGCCGCGGTCCTCGGGCACCTTGATGCGCAAGACGTAGGGCTCTCCGGCCTCGATGCGGCGACGGGCCTCCTCGGGATCCAGATCGCGGCAGCGGCGCTGATAGCCCTGGAAGGGATCCTTGCGCTCCTGCGCGGCCTTACGGTCGGCCTCGAGCTGCTCCTTGGTGCAGAAGCAGGGATAGGCCTTGCCCTCGTCCCAAAGCTTCTGGGCGGCCTGCTTGTACAGGTCCAGGCGCTCGGTCTGGGCGTAGGGGCCATAGTCGCCGCCCACCTCGGGACCCTCGTCCCAGTCCAGGCCAAGCCAACGCATGGCGCGCAGAATGATCTGCGTGTTCTCGTCGGTGGAGCGGGTGGGGTCGGTGTCGTCGATGCGCAGGATGAACGTGCCGCCGTTTGAGCGGGCGAAAGCCCAGTTATAGATAGCGGTGCGGGCGCCTCCAATGTGCAGCTTGCCCGTCGGTGAGGGTGCAAAGCGGACGCGAACGTCTGATGCCATGGATATCTCCTCGATTGCAGGATGGATGTCTAACCGCACCAGTATAAAGCAACAATGCGACCTCCGCACAAAGGGCACCGACCTACTCATTGGGGACAGACTTAAATGACCAATCGCTGGGGACGGTCTTAGTTTAAGGCTGGTCATTTAAGTCTGTCCCCAATGAGTAGGTGCGGAAAGGGTGTGAATGTTGGATTTACGCGCTATGATGTGCCCTAGCATACAGAGCCCGGCGGAATGGTAACGGTCGCCGGGACACGTTATTCGAAAGGACAATCATGTCAGAAGAGCTTCGTTCCATCCCGCCCCAACACGGATCGTTTGTGTTTACGTCGGAATCGGTGACCGAAGGCCATCCCGACAAGATCGCCGACCAGATCAGCGACGCCGTGCTCGACGCAATCCTCGCCAAAGAAATAGAGCTCCAGGAGCAGGGATATATTGCGCCCAACGGCGTGCCCGCCAACGTGGAGAATGTCCGCTGCGCCTGCGAGACCCTCGTGACCACCGGCACCGTCATCGTTGCCGGCGAGATCCGCACCCAGGCCTACGTCGACGTGCAGGAAATCGCCCGTGGCGTCATCCGCCGCATCGGCTACAACCGCGCCAAGTTCGGTTTTGACTGCGACACCTGCGGCGTCATGAGCCTTATCCACGAACAGTCACCCGACATTGCCCAGGGCGTCGACGAGTCGTTTGAGACCCAGACCGGCGCCACCACCGACCCGATCGACCTGATCGGCGCCGGCGACCAGGGCATGATGTTCGGCTACGCCTCCAACGAGACCAAGACCTTAATGCCCATGCCGCACTACCTTGCCAGCCGCTTGGCCGAGCGCCTGGCAGCCGTGCGCCACGACGGCACCCTGCCCTACCTGCGCCCCGACGGTAAGACCCAGGTCACCGTGCGCTACGAAGACGGCAAGCCCGTCGAGGTCACGACCATCGTCATCTCCACGCAGCATGCTGCCGAGATCGAGGACATGGGCAAGATCAAGGCCGATCTGATCGAGCACGTCATCACCCCGGTTATGGCTGCTGAGAACATGCCGTGGGACAACGCGGACATCTACGTGAACCCCACCGGTCGCTTTGTCGTGGGCGGCCCCATGGGCGACACGGGCCTGACCGGCCGCAAGATCATCGTCGACACCTACGGCGGCTACGGCCGTCACGGCGGTGGCGCCTTTAGCGGCAAGGACTGCACCAAGGTCGACCGCTCTGCCGCGTATGC
>CAKTWE010000147.1 GCA_934630385.1 uncultured Collinsella sp. | reverse complement strand
TGGTAGCGATCCGCCGTGGCCACCCGCACATTGGGCTTGGCATAGATGTCGTACCAGCTCCGCAGCCACGTGGCAACGGTGTACTCGTCGGCGCGGCTGACGTCGACACCCTTGGTGGCCTCCATAGCGGCAGCCAGCTTCGCTTTGCACTCCGCCTGGGTCTTGCCCAGGACATTTTTGATGATACGCTTACCAGTCTCCGAGTTGTAGCCTGCGGTGTAGCGGCCCTCCCAGCGACCATCGCTGCGTTTGCGGATGTTACCTTCACCGTTGGCGCGTTTCTTGGACATGGAATCAACTCCTTTGCTTTTGTTAGCCAACATACATACCACAAAGCTACCCAAATAGCTACTACTTTTTTGAAAAAGGAGGCCCTGCTCAATTGAGCAGGGCCTCACAGCATTGGTTGCGGCAGTTTTGAACTGGCATCCGTGTGTTTGTATGCGTTACATTTCAAGTGTCGGGGATAGACTTTGCAGCTCCAAGAGATGCGTGTACGCGGGTTCAATAATTCGTTGGTTCCGAGCAGCAAGATACACTTGATAAAACCTTCTTTGTGTTGCATCTAAGAAAGGCACTTTCTCGATGAAAGCACATATCTCGTCCATATTGATCCTTGGAGCCATCCGCATGACAGCATCATTACAGTCTTGATTTTCTGCTGCCTGCAGAAAATCATAGTAGTTGATTTTTCTGCCATTGAGCTTAATTGCCGATGTTGGGAAACGGAATATTCTCGCGTTCAATTCGTCGCCATTGTTGAGCACGGTGTTCATGATGCGTTCATCGGCTTGCGGCAGAAGACAGCTTCCGCAGTCAAAAACAGGTGCCAGTGTAGCAGATTTTGTTTCATCATGGTACAGGAAGCCCCAGTTTCCGTTGTGGCGGTCAAAGTTACCCAGAAAGGCATCAATTACGAACACATCCCAAAAATGCTTCAGCAGTATAGCCGGGTCAATGTAACACTGCTTTTCAATGGTATCCAGAATATCACTCAATTCCGTACCGGCACCGCCGTGTTCGGAGTCTATGACTGTATTCTTGATGGAGCAGAAATCGAACAATCGACTTCCGTCCGCGGTGAAATCTTTGCAGGCGCAGACGATTTTACTTTTTCCTCCGACCTCGAAGGTCCCGAGGATCGTCTTCTGCGCAGGAATACCTACCATGTTGAATATGGTGCTGGCAATATGCTCACTGATGCAGCTGTTGGTATAAGAGAGTTCCGTCTGCTTGTTCTCTCCAGAGGGAGGGAACTTCAGCATATACGGTTCGCCCTCATATTCTATCGCAATTTTCTTGCCGTTGGCTCCATTATATACCCGGTCATATAATCGCCTGCAGTTTGTAAAGTCTGGCAATTTTTATCACCTCCACAAATACTTTTGCCGCAGATAGTCTGCCTGTGCCGGTGTAATTGCGCCGTCATCGATCTCTGCGGCGTTGATACTTCCGTATAGCTCGCCCCACAGGCAGTCTAAAATCGTGGATCCGTTTTTTAGCCCATCTTTATAGGCATCCAAATCGTGCTGGAGATATGGCGGGAGACCGCATTCCCAAGAACGCTCTTTCATTGCGTTGACATCCTCGATGCTATCCTTGGATAGCGCAGCATTTTTCATCATATCTGGATCCATCGCTGCAGCCTCCTCCGTCCTTGTTTAGTGATATTTTACCACAGATGATGTCTGTATAGCAATATTGCTTCCACTTAATTATGCTCCTATAACAAGCCGAAGATGTTGCCGTTCTTTGAAAGACCTTTTTATTGTCTACAGCAGCGCAGAATATGGACGGTTATAACCATCTCATGTTGTGACTCTGCTGTTCCTCATGGCCGTTCCATTTGTGGCCCAGGGCCATCTTCTTTTCGCGCAAGCGCTGTAGGCGCTTGCGGTCGATGTGGATACCTGCGGGCACGGCGGGGTGCGGTGCATTATCTCGGAAAATGTTGCCCATGTGGTGAAGTAGGCGTGTGGCAGAGAGTAGGATGTTGGGCGATGGCAGGTCCTTCTCCTGCTCCATGAGATCGAGGAAATATCCGGCGTAGGCGTGGCCGTTCCGCTCCGCCACGGAAAACCAATATTGTGCGGCGTCCTTATCTTTTGGAACGCCCTCACCCATGAGGTATAGCTTTCCCAACAGATACTGCGCGTAGGGGTTGGCTTGCTTTGATGCCTGTCTCAAGTACGCTGCTGAGCGTGTGGTGTCCTTTGAAATATTTTCTCCGGTAAGATACTCCTTGCCTAAACGGTAGGCGGCGTACTCGTGCCCGCTGTCCGCCGCCTGCTGCAGCCAGAAGAGACCTTTTGCAGGGTGGTGTATATCGGAATCATCCGAGAGGTATAGCTTTCCCAAAGCGTATTGGGCATCGGACAGTTCCTGCGCGGACAACTCCAGCCAGTGTTTTGCCTGCTCTGCGTCTGGCACCAGCAGGCCGCCGTCACGGTACAGCAGGCCCAGAAGGTATTGGGCGTGGGGGTCGCCTTGACAGGCGATTTGCTCCAGCTCCGCAGCAGCATGGTCCCGTTCCTCCAG
>CAKTWE010000146.1 GCA_934630385.1 uncultured Collinsella sp. | reverse complement strand
TCCTGAGAGCCATCGTCGACGATGATAATCTCGACATCGGTGGCAAAATTGCTTCCCTCAAGGATAGAGGTAATGCAGTGGTCCATATCCTTGGCAGCATTGTACGAGGGAATGCCGAATGTAATAACTTTATGCATGGCAGGCGATAATCTCATCCGATAGGTCAAGGGCGGAGTTGGTCACAGCATCCATATCGTAGTAGCGATACTCGGCCAGGCGACCAACCGGGTGGAAGTTCGTAAGGTTCTGGACGCGCTCAAGGTAGCGCTCGTAGAGCTCGCGGTTCTCGGGCTCAAGAATGGCGTAGTACGGCGTCTCGCCCGAGCCGGGCGTATAGGCCTTGGAGTACTCCTTCATGATGGTGGTCTTGCCGGGCAGGACCTGACCAGTCATGTTCTTGAACTCGGTGATACGCGTGTAATCCTCGCTCGTGGTGTAGTTGACGGTGCCCACGGGCTGGAACTGATCCATATCGAGCGTCTCGAACTTCATGTCGAGCGTGCGGTACGGCAGGGCGCCCAAGTCGAGATTGAACAGCTCATCGAGCGGACCGGTGTAGACGATCTCGCCGCCGTAGACCTTGCCGTCGACCTTGACGGTTGTCTCGTCGATCTCGAAGAGATCGCGAGCATCCACGTCGCAGAACACATCAATCAGGTCGTGGTCGAGCATGTGCTCAAACAGCGCCGTGTAGCCATCCTGCGGCATACCCTGGAAGGGGGCCTGCGGGAAGTAACGGTCATCGTCGCCCACAAAAACGGGAACGCGTCCGGTGATCGACGGGTCGATCTGGTCGGGCGTCTGACCCCACTGCTTCATGGTGTAATGCAAAAAGACGTTCTCGTAGACGTAATCAGCAACCTCGGCAAGATCCGGGTCGTTCTTCTTGCGCAGCTCCATGATGGGCACCTTGACATCCTTGCCAAAGGTCTCCACGAGCTTCTGGTACAGCTCCTCGCCGCGCTCATCGCCAAAGGCGAGCTTGAGGCTCGCATGGTTAAAGGGCACCGGCATAAGGGTACCGTTGATGTTGGCGAGCACCTTGTGCTGGTAGTCCGTCCACTTGGTAAAGCGCGACAGGAAATTGTGGACGCGCTCATTAAAGGTATGGTAGATGTGCGGACCATACTCGTGGATAAGGATCCCGGCCTCATCGGCGCAGTCGTAGGCGTTGCCCGCAATGTGACTACGGCGCTCCAGAACGGCAACACGATAGCCGATGGTCTCGGCGAGACGGCGGGCACAAACGGCACCGGCATATCCGGCGCCAACAACAATCATGTCGTATGCGCCGGCGTTAAAGCCTTCAGGCAGGCCTGAGGTAATCTGCATCGATACTCCTTGTCAAAAGCCACGGGCTCGTTAGCTGGGCTTTTCTCGAACATTCTTCGAGACATATTTATCAGAGCGATTATAGCGCTAATGCGTCCTATAATGAGCTTGCCACACAAGGAAAGCTCAAGCACCACGGCGAACATAATTGAAAGGTAAACCCGCTAGCAGCGGGTTTATTCGTGGACAGCCGGGCGCCTGGAGCTTAGCGAAACGCTTGTAAGGAGTAACATGAGCGATTTCCTTAACCGTATGAAGTCTGCCGCCAAGGCCGACCTTAAGACGATCGTCCTGCCCGAGGGCGAAGATCCGCGCACCATCGTCGCAGCCACCAAGATTATCGAGGAGGGCCTGGCCAAGATCGTCATCCTGGGCAACCCCGACGAGATTAACGTTCCCGGCGCTACCGTCATCGACCCGCGCAATGCCGAGAAGCACGAGGAGTACGCGCAGAAGTTTGCCGAGCTCCGCGCCAAGAAGGGTGTCACCATCGAGCAGGCTCGCGCCCAGGTGATGGACGCTACCTACTTTGGCACCATGATGGTCAAGATGGGCGATGCCGACGGCCTGGTCTCCGGCGCCTGCCACTCCACCGCCGACACCCTGCGCCCCGCGCTGCAGATCCTCAAGACCGCCCCGGGCACCAAGCTGGTCTCGGCCTTCTTCGTGATGTGCACCGACACCCCGCAGTTCGGCACCGACGGCACGCTGATCTTCGCCGACTGCGGCCTCAACATCAACCCGTCCTCCGACGAGCTCTCCGAGATCGCCATCGCCTCCGCTCACTCCTGGTCCACCTTCATGGGCAACGTTGAGCCGCACGTGGCCATGCTCTCCTACTCCACCATGGGCTCCGCTGGCGGCGAGGTCGCCAAGAAGGTCCAGGAGGCCGTGAAGTTCTGCAAGGAGAAGGCTCCCGAGCTCGCCATCGATGGCGACCTGCAGCTCGACGCCGCTATCGTCCCCACCGTCGCCCAGCTCAAGGCTCCCGGCTCCTCCGTTGCCGGCAAGGCCAACGTGCTCGTGTTCCCCGACCTCGAGGCCGGCAACATCGGCTATAAGCTGGTCCAGCGCTTCGCCGGCGCCGACGCTTACGGCCCCATCCTGCAGGGCATCGCCAAGCCGGTCAACGACCTTTCGCGCGGCTGCTCTGCCGACGACATCGTGGGTGTCGTGGCCATCACCGCCGTCCAGGCTCAGATGGCTGAGTAGCGTACGTATCCCCTCGGGAC
>CAKTWE010000145.1 GCA_934630385.1 uncultured Collinsella sp. | reverse complement strand
CAGAAAAGGCTGCCGGATGGACGCAAACAGATACAAAATCGGCATGGACAGGGTGGGGAACATGATCGTCACTCCTTATTGCAATTCTATAATTCTACTAAAATGAGAAACGGCACAAAAAGACGTGGGATATTCGCGCAGGTTTGTGCAAAAAAGCGAGGCAGTTTTTGAAAACTGGGCGGATGAAAGTTTGGAAGGAATGTGCTATAATAAAACAGATTTTGTCGCACAGGCGGCACCAGAGCCGGGAAGAACCTGGCACGGATTCTGAAAAATCAGGGGCGTGAAGGAGTTTTAAACTCCAAACGTTCAGATTTTGAAGTTTTGCAGAACCGGCCGGGAAGTTCGGCGGTCTGGTGCAGCCCATGCGCATTGGAAAAGATGGTGAAAGCTATGCTGTCGGCAGTGGTTCCGGCTTATAACGAAGAAATCATGGTTCCCCGTGCAGCCCGGGTTATTGGGCAGGTGCTGCGCGATGCAGAGATCGATTATGAGATCGTGTTTGTGAACGATGGCTCCAAAGACGGCACCTGGGAGCAGATCGAGGCGGAAAGCAGGGAGAACCCCGCGGTGCGGGGCGTGTGCTTTTCCCGCAATTTCGGCAAGGAAGCGGCCATTATGGCGGGCCTTGCCGCGGCAAAGGGCGACTGCGTGGTGGTGCTGGACTGCGATTTGCAGCATCCGCCGGAAAAGATCGTGGAGATGTACCGCCTGTGGCAGCAGGGCTACGAAGTGGTGGAGGGCCAGAAGAGCAGCCGCGGCAAAGAGAGCGCGGCCCACGCTTGGGCGGCCCGCAGCTTTTATTCCATCATCAGCGCGGCCGTGGGATTTGATATGTCCAAGGCATCGGACTTCAAGCTGCTGGACCGCAAGGCGGTGAACGTGCTGCTGAACATGCGGGAGAGCAACGCCTTCTTCCGCGCCCTTTCCTCCTGGATCGGGTTCCGCACGGCGGTGGTGCCCTTTGACGTGCAGGAGCGGGAGGCCGGCGTTTCCAAGTGGTCCACAAAAGCGCTGGTGAAGTATGCGGTGAGCGACATCACCTCGTTTTCAACCCTGCCCATGCAGTTCATCACGCTGCTGGGCGTGGTGGTGTTTGTGGTGTCCTGCGTTCTGGGGGGCATTGCGCTGGTTCAAAAATTTACAGGCCGTGCGCTGGGCGGCTTTACCACTGTGATTCTGATCCTGCTGTTCTCCAGCAGCGTGATCATGATCAGTCTGGGCATCATCGGCTATTACATCGCCCGCATTTACGAAGAGATCAAGGGCCGCCCCCGCTACATTGTGGCGAAGGAGTGCGGCGCCGAAAAACAGGAGGAGCCTTGTGGAGAAGCTGAAAAAGTTCTTTGACAAAACCTTTCTCAAATTTGTTCTGGTGGGCGTGGTGAACACACTGTTCGGCACCGCTATCATGTTTGTGTTTTACAATGTGTTCCACCTGAGCTACTGGCTGTCGTCTGCGTCCAATTATGTGTTCGGCAGCATTCTGAGCTTTTTCCTGTACAAGTATTTTACCTTCCAAAGCAAGGGCAGCAACGGCAAGACCATCGGCCGCTTTGTCTTCAACATCACCATTTGCTATCTGTGCGCCTACGGCCTGGCAAAGCCGCTGGTGCGCTGGGCACTGGCCGGCATGGGCACCACCGTGCAGGACAATGCCGCTATGCTGGCGGGAATGTGCCTGTTTGTGGCCTTTAATTACTGCGGGCAGCGCTTTTTCGTTTTCAAAAAGCCGGAGGATGGTGCGAAAAAATGAGCATGGAACAGAACAAACTTGCTGCCAAGGGGCAGCCAAAGTTTCTTTTGGAAGAGGCCGGCCGGGTTTTGTGGGGCTGGCTGCGGGCACCGCACCGCTGGGCGGCCTTCTGGGCGGCGCTTCTGGGCGGCTTTGCCTGCCACATGTATGTGTTTACCAACATGCTGCCCAACCATGACTGGCAGCACAATTTTTACGCCACCCAGAACTGGATCTCTTCCGGACGGTGGTTTTTGCAGTACGCCTGTGAGCCTTCCTCCTTCGCCATTCTGCCGTGGCTGACCGGGGTACTCAGCGTGGTGCTGCTGGCGGGTACGGCGGTGCTTACGGTGGACGTGCTGGACCTGCATCGCCCCATGCTGGCGGGAGCGGCGGCCCTGATGATGGTATGCTTCCCGGCGGTTGGCTCCACCTGTACCTACATTTATACGATGGACGGCTATATGCTGGCGCTGTTTCTCTCGGTGTTGGCGGTGTGGTGCATGGAGCGCTGGCCGAAAAAGGTGCTGGGCTGCATCCCGGCGGCGCTGTGCATGGGCTTTTCCATGGGCATTTATCAGGCTTACGGCGCGGTGATGCTGATGCTGTTCTGCTTTATGCTTGTGCTGAAAATGCTGCGCCGGCTGCCGCCGCTGAAGGAGATGTTCTTATATGCGGTGCGCATGGCGGCGACGGCGGCGGGCGGCTTTGCGGTGTACTACCTCATGCTGCAGGTGGTGATGCGCCTGACCGGCGTGGAACTGGGCGGCTACCAGGGCATTGACAACCTGGGCAGCGGGTTGAGCCTTTCGCCGCAGGGCCTGATGACCCTGGTGCAGATGGTGCTCAATGCGGCCTATCACGGGTATAAGTTTCTGACGGCGGACCTG
>CAKTWE010000144.1 GCA_934630385.1 uncultured Collinsella sp. | reverse complement strand
GTCGTGGACGCCGTGAAGGAGACCCTGGAGCGCACCCCGCCCGAGCTGAGCGCCGACATCATCGACCACGGCATCACCCTGTCCGGCGGCGGCGCCCTGCTGCGCGGCTTGGATCAGCTGATCTCCACCGAGACCGGCATTGACGTACACGTTGCCGAGACCCCGCTGGACTGCGTGGCCCTGGGCAGCGGCGCGGTGCTGGATCACATCGACAAACTGGGCGATGTGCTGGATTCCAACAGCAGCCATTTCTAATGAAGAAAAAAGAGCCGGGTTTCGTTTGCTTTGAAAAACGGCTTTTTTGAGGCGCTTTCCCATTCGGCCCGCCGGCCTTGCCGCCCGGAAGAACGGAAAAGTGATCGAAACTTTGTAAATGCAGTTGCATCGGTTTGGCGCCGGTGCAAGCGCGGGCGCGGCCAGCCGGCCCCGCCCGCGCTTTGCATTTACCCCAAAAACCGCAACACCCGGAAAGGGGGAAGCGCAGTGAAAGACTTTTTCTCCACTGCTAAATTCAAGATTCTGGTGGCCCTGGCGGTGGTTCTGGCGGGCATGATGGCCTGGGCCGGCGCCAACAACCGGCTGACCAGTGCCCCGCAGGAGCTGCTGGGCGCGGCGGCCGTGCCGTTTCAGAAGATCGGCGCGCTGCTCAGCGAGGGCGTGTCGGGCGTGGTGACCAAATACGCCGAGTACGACTCCATTGTGGAGGAAAACGAGCAGCTGAAACAGGAAAACTACGACCTGCGCCAGCAGCTGGTGGACTACGACAAGCTGAAAGCGGAAAATGAAGCCTTCCGGGATCTGAACAACATCCGGGAGCAGAACCCGGAGTTTGAGTACGCCTCGGCCTTTGTCATCGGGCGGGACCCGCTGGATCAGTTCGGCGGCTTTACCGTGGATGCGGGAACGCTGGACAATGTGAAAAAAGGCGATGTGGTGGTCAGCGATAAGGGCTATCTGGTGGGCATTGTGCTGGAGCCTGGGCTGACCTCTTCCAAGGTGCTGACCATTCTCAGCCCAAGCCTGAACGCCGCGGGCGTGGTGAGCCGCACCCGGGACAACGGCATTCTCACCGGCGACAGCGCATACAGCGGCGACGGGCTGACCACCTTTACCGGCCTGCCCCGCGACACGCTGGCCACCGTGGGCGATGAGATCATCACCACCGGCCTGGGCGAGGTGTTCCCGGCGGACATTCTGGTGGGCACCGTGCAGGAGCTGGTGCCCGAAGCCAGCGGCAAAACCACCGTGGCGGTGGTGAAGCCCGGCGAGGACATTCTCACCCTGAAGCACGTTCAGATCATCATCAACCGGTAACGGCGGCTGCAGAAGCCGGGCTGCCCGGCTTCGGATGCACGTAAGGAGGAAATGCACCATGGAATCACGGCGCAGACGCAACCTGCAAACCACCGTGCGCTGGCTGCTGTATGCTTTGCTGGCGCTGCTGTGCGCCGCCGCCCAGACCACACCGGGCTTTCTCGCCATCGGGGAGGCAAAGCCGGTGTTTCTGCTGCCGCTGTGCCTGGCGGTGGCCGTGCGGGAGGGGGAGTATCCGGGGGCCTTCTTTGGGGCCGGGGCGGGCCTTTTGTGGGACTTCACCTCCGGCCGGGTGGTGGGCCTTCTGGCCCTGAGCCTGCTGGTGCTGTGCTTTGCCTCGGCGGTGCTCATCCGGCTGTATCTTCGCATCAGCCGCCTGAACTTTGCCCTGGTGGTCAGCCTGTGCGCCGTGCTGGTGCTCAGCGAAGATTTTCTGTTTTATGATTTGATGCGGGGCTATTCCGGACTGGCCGCCCGCTATCTCACCGTCACTCTGCCCACGGCGGTATTCACTGGCGTGGTGTCGCCTTTGATCCTGCTGGCGGTGGATGCCATTCGCAGCCGCACCGCCCCGAAACAGGGCCTGTAAGGGCGGCAGGCCTGCGCACCATCGGCAGGCCGGAAAGGAGACCGAAGCCCATGAAGAACAAACCGGAGAATCAGCAGCCCCGCGTGGTGTTGATGATCGCCCTGGCCTCGGCGGTGCTGGTGCTATTTTTGCTGCGCCTGGTGTACCTGCAGGTCATTGAGGGCAATCACTATCTGGAGCAGGCGGACAACACCACGTCCTACCGCTTCAACATCACGGCAGCCCGCGGCGAAATTGTGGACTGCTACGGCCGCAGCCTGGCCACCAACACCACCGGCTACAACCTGGTGATGAACAACCTGATGCTGGGCGAAAACGACCTGAACGGTACTTTGAAAACGCTGGTGGAGATTTTGCAGACCTCAGGGGACGCCTGGAACGACGCCACTCCCATCAGCAGCCCGGACGCGGACGGCCATTACAGCTTTACCGATGGGGACAATACCTCGGACCAGAACCGCTTGGCCGCCATCAAAACCAACCTGGGCCTGCAGCAGTACGCCACCGCCGACGAGGTGATGAGCGCCATTGTGGCCAAGTATGAACTGGAGGACTATGAACCGGCCTGGCAGCGCATTCTGGGCGGAATTCGCTGCCAGATGACCAGCGAGGACTATTCCAACTACACCAACTTTACCCTGGCCACCGGCATCAGCGACCGCACCGTGGCTACCGTGAAGGAGCGCAGCCTGAGCCTGGCCGGCGCGGAGATCGTGGAGACCTCCATGCGCAGCTACCCGGACGGCA
>CAKTWE010000143.1 GCA_934630385.1 uncultured Collinsella sp. | reverse complement strand
ACCCTACCCTCACGGGCGACTGTCCATGCACACCTTTCGGCGCACGTATGAATACAGGCGGCGAGAGGAAGGAGAACGCATACGAGGCGATTATTGGACCCCGCCGATGCAAATAAAATGTCGCCGCAGGCCATAAGACCTGCGGCGACTTCGCCTCAATTAATAGTTGAGTAAATAGCCGAGCCTACCCCTCGATACGGCTCAAGAACTCGCGGGTACGCTGCTCGCGCGGATGGTCGATGACCTGCTCGGCAGGACCCTCCTCAACAATATGACCACCGTCCATAAAGACCACGCGGTCGGCAACATCGCGCGCAAATTGCATCGCGTGGGTCACGATCACCATCGTCATATTCTGCGCCGCCAGGTCCTTAATGACACGCAGCACCTCGGCCGTCAGCTCGGGGTCGAGCGCCGAGGTCGGCTCGTCAAAGAATAAGATTTCCGGATCGAGTGCCAGGGCGCGAGCAATACTCACGCGCTGTTGCTGACCGCCCGAAAGCTCACACGGCACCTTGTTCTCGTTGCCCGTCAGGCCCATTTGCGCAATCAGCTCGTGAGCGCGGTCTTCCGCCTGCTCGCGCGGACGCTTAAGCACGCGAATCGGCGCATCGGTGATGTTTTTCATCACGGTATAGTGCGGGAACAGATTGTAGTTCTGGAACACCAGACCAAAACGCGAACGCGCTTGCTTGGGAATATCTCCCTTCGCATATATCGCACCCGATCCCGCATCCGTCGCAACCGCAAGGTCGCCAAACGAAAGCGAGCCGCCGTCGAGCGTCTCGAGCAGCGTGGCGCAGCGCAACAGCGTTGACTTACCGCCGCCCGAAGGCCCGATAATCGCCACGACCTCGCCGCGCTTGACCTCGAGCGAGATATCCTTGAGCACCTCATTGCCGCCAAACGCCTTGCGCGCGTTCGTTATATTCATTACCGAATTAGTCATGGTAGTAATCCAATTTTTTTTCGGCGGCACCCAGCAGCATCTCGACCACAAAGTTAAAGACCCAGTAAATCAGCGCCGCAATCGCAAACGGCACCATGCTCACTTGCGAGGCAACCAGCGCCTTGGCGGTCGAGAACATCTCACCCACGCCAATGGCAAACGCCAGCGACGTGTCCTTGACCAGCGTGATGATCTCGTTGCCCATCGCCGGCAGAATACGCTTGACGACCTGCGGCATCACGATATACAGAAACGTCTGCATGCGCGAATAGCCCAGCACCTCGGCCGCCTCGTATTGACCGCGCGGAATGGACTGCAAGCCCGAGCGATAGATCTCGGCAAAGTAGCCGGCGTAGTTGATGATGAACGCCACGACGCATGCCGTCCATTTGGAATCGGGCGTGAGCGAGATGCCGAACACGTAGTACGGGGCAAAGTAGATGGCAAACATCTGTAGCATGAGCGGCGTACCGCGCATCACCGAAATATAGATGCGCGCGATCCAGCGAAGCGGCGCAATTTTGCTCATGCGCATGAACGCCACGGGGATTCCCAGCGGAATCGAACCGAGCAGCGTCAGCACAAACAACTGCAAACTGACCAAGAACCCCTGGCCAAGCATCTGCATCATGACTTGGATAGACATTATTTCAAGACCCAATTGTCGAAGGATAGACCGTAATCTGCGTACTTGTCGCACAGGTCCTTGACCGTGCCGTCCTCGTAGAGCGCCTTGAGCGACTCGGTCACGGCGTCGGCCGACTTGGTGTCGCCCTTCTTAAAGCCGACGGCATAGTGCTCGCTGGACAGCGGCTTATCAAGCTGCGCATAGGCATCGGGCTTTGCGGCAAGCTGATACTGGGCAATCGAAAGGTCGCACGCCACGGCATCGACCGCGCCACTTTCGAGCTGCATAAAGGCCGTGTTGTACTCGCCGATGGTGTCGAGCGTGGCAAACGTCGCCGCCAGATCCTTCTGATCGCCCTCGAGCACGTCCTGAGCGGCGGAATCGGTCTGGGTGATCACCGTCTTGCCGGCAAGATCATCCCAGCTCTTGATGCCCGCATCCTTCTTGACCACGAGCACCTGCTCGTTGAGCATGTACGGCTCGGAGAACGTGTAGTCGTCCTCGCGACCCTCCATGGTAAAGCCGTTCCAGATGCAGTTGATGGCGCCGGAGTTGAGCAGCGTGTCCTTGGCATCCCAATCGATGGCCTCGTAATCGACATCCCAGCCCTGCTTATCGGCAACGGCCTTGGCAAGGTCGAGGTCAAAGCCCGTGTACTCGCCGTCATCGCCCACAAAGCCGTACGGAGGATAGGACTTGTCAAAGCCCACCACGAGCTTCTTGGACTCGGCGGCGCCCTTCACGTCCTTTGCCGCAGTAGATCCGGCAGCAGAGCCCTTATCGGCACCGCCACAGCCAACCAGGCCAAGGCCTAGAACCGTAGCAAGTGAGCCGGCTAGACCAACAAACTGACGACGAGACATATCGGCATTCATGATATTCCCCCTTGATAGCACTTTAGTTAAGTAAAGTGAGTCATGTAACGTTCAGAATCATACACTTTAGCGTGATAGAGCACAAGGCGAGTTTGCCCGCCGCGTGAGGGGTGTGGGGGTTAAGTTTCCTGCTCTACAGTCCTGCTCACGACGGAGGCCACATTAAGTGGCCTCCTGTTCGTGCGGAACTCGCGATAA
>CAKTWE010000142.1 GCA_934630385.1 uncultured Collinsella sp. | reverse complement strand
ACCCCCTTGAACGCTCACTTGCATGTATGGTGCCCGAGGCGAGACTCGAACTCGCACGTTGTTGCCAACGGTGGATTTTGAGTCCACTGCGTCTGCCAATTCCGCCACTCGGGCACGTAATGCGTGAGTTAGTTTATCACAGCTTTCTGTTGATTAGTCCGAAAATGGAACTTCGACCATTTCGATGAGTTCGACTGTGCGAAGCATCTCGCGCCGACGGCATCCGCGTCCGTTAACCGAGGCTTCGCCCATCTGGTTGTCATAGGGGTCCTCGCGCATGCCATCGAAAGCAGGTACAAATTCAGCCTGGAATCGATTGTTGGCCACCATACGCCACGGGTCGAGATTGCCAAAGTAGTGACGACGACGCCACTCCTCCCCCATCCTGCGTGCCGAGGAACCAAACGATACGTCGGCGTTAAGCCAACCGGTCTGTGGCGTATAGAACTCAGCCCAATCGTGCGGCCCCACCGAATCGGGCGCAACATACAGGCCGCTCTGCCAACGGGCAGGAACGCCCGCAATGCGGCACATGGTGATAAACGTGAGCGCCATAACGCCACAATCGCCGCGGAGCGAGTGTGCACAGTCATCGGCAATAGGTCCCAAAAGCAGGTACGGTGGCTGATAGCGATAGTCGATACGCTGTGTCAGGTAATCATAGATAGCACGAGCGCGATCGAGCGGATCCTCGAGCCCGTCAATAACACGCTCCGTCAGCTGTCGCAGGTACGGCGTAAACGCAATGTGCGGACGGTCCTCGGAAGTGTCCTCGGGCAGCGGCGTGTCCATGCACGCATGCGATGGGAGCGCACCACCATAGATATCGCAATAGGCGGCATCGATGTGAAAGCGATAGGTCACCGAGAATGAATGTTCAGTCGAAGATGTCCAAGAGACAGTACGAGCCGAAACGTTTTCAGGGGCAACGGTACCCTCCGACGTCATATCGAGAACCTCGATATGAGACTGTTGACGACAGGCGGAGGCAACGGGCAGCCATGCGCGAACGGTCTCCCCCTCAAGAGCTCCGGGGACAGACACGGATGCCTTTAGGGTGATGACGCGAGACAGCCCATTCTGCGATTCCATCTCCCTGAGCATCTGGTTACGCAGCGCTATGCCGTCCGTAGAATCGGGACGCAGGCCCGGAACCTCCTTGGGGTACACGCGAAGCGAATCGAGGAAGTTGTCGAGAACAAACAGCTCGCCATCGATAAAGCGCCAGTCAATACGCTTGCGATTAATCAGGTCATCAAACTGCTCTTCGGTAAACTCTGGCCACTCCTCGCGAATCATCGCAATGGCCCGATCACGCGACACCGAAAAATGAAGCGGCGTCTCGAGCATGCGATACCGCTCCGCACGAACACAAGCAGCCAGCGAAGGCTCGGGGTTCTGCTCCAAAAGGCGATCGCAGGCAGCAACAGCCTGCGTCAAATACCCGGCATCCTTAAGACGAAGAATCTCAGGCGGTCGTCCAATATCGAGATGGCGAAAATCATCACAGCAAACATCAACAGAGCAGCCAACAGGACCCTCGTCAATAACCTTCCCATCCGAAGGCAGCACATCAATAACAGCCATACCAAACTCCAAGTCATTAGAACTCTTGAAGTACATTGTAGCGAGATAAAAAAGAAAGCCCCAATAAAGGAACCCTCAACACCGATAAACGGTACCTATAAAAAATGAATTCAACCCAGTAACCCTGTAGCGAGTTAACGAAGGAGGCCCCGTTCGCCCGGAGCTTTTCCCATTGCGCGACTTCTGGCAAAGCCAGGTGAGCGCAAGGGAAAAGCGTAGGGTGAACGGGGCCTCCGACGGGAAAGTTAAACCGCTACTTACGCCTTGTTGACGGAGCCAAACTCCTCCATGAGCTCCTTGGTGCGGGCAACGATGTTGTCGCGACCAGGCTTGAGGAGCTTGCGGGGGTCGAAGCCCTTGCCCTGCTGATCCTTGCCAGCCTCGATGTACTCGCGAACGCCCTTGGCGAAGACGAGCTGCAGGTCGGTGTTGACGTTGATCTTGGAGATGCCCAGGGAAATGGCCTTCTTGATCTGATCCTCGGGGATGCCGGTGCCACCGTGCAGGACGAGGGGCAGGTCACCGGTCTGGGCCTTAATCTCGCCCAGACGCTCGAAGGACAGGCCAGCCCAGTCGGCAGGGTACACGCCGTGGATGTTGCCGATGCCGCAGGCGAGGAAGTCGACGCCCAGGTCAGCGATCTGCTTGCACTCAGCAGGATCAGCGAGCTCGCCGCTGGAGGTCACGCCGTCCTCGGTGCCGCCGATGCCGCCGACCTCGGCCTCAATGGACATGCCCTTGGAGTGGGCAAGCTCAACGAGCTCCTTGGTGCGGTCGAGGTTAAGCTGGAAGGTCTCCTCGTGAGAGCCGTCATACATGATGGACGTGAAGCCGGCCTCGATGCACTTGAAGCAGTCCTCGTAAGAACCGTGATCGAGGTGAAGGGCGACGGGAACGGTAACGCCCGTGGCCTCGACGGCAGCCTTGACCATGTCGGCGCAGACCTTGAAACCGCCCATCCACTTAGCGGCACCAGCGGTGCACTGAAGGATCAGCGGAGACTTGGCCTCCTCGGCGGCCTGGAGAATAGCCAGGGTCCACTCGAGGTTGTTGGTGTTGAAGGCACCGAGACCGTACTTGCCGGCCTCAGCCTTCTTGAGCATGTCTGCTGCGTTGACGAGCATAAAAGAAACCTCCTGTAAGGTTGCTCCGATAACGCCTGAGATTTTACCACGGCGTACCCGAGCATAAACGTTCGTTTGTTCACGAATATCGTCCAAACAGACTTTTTT
>CAKTWE010000141.1 GCA_934630385.1 uncultured Collinsella sp. | reverse complement strand
CGCAGGGCACTGCGGCGGGCGACCTCCTCGGCAGAAAGGCCTCTGCAGGCGCCGCGGTAGATGGGCGTGCCGTCGCTGGCGTGCGGCGCGCTCGCGGCGTGGAGCTCGGCGCGCGTGCAAAAGCAGGGGTAGGTGAGGCCGGCGTCTTGCAGCTGGCGCAAGGCGTTCTCGTACAGATCCAGGCGATCGTGCTGGTAGTAGGGGCCTTCGTCCCACTCCAGTCCCAGCCAGGCTAGGTCGTCGATGAGCTGGGCGGCAAGTTCCGGGCGCTTGCAGCGATCGTCCAGATCCTCGATGCGCAGCATGATGCTGCCGCCCTGGCTGCGGGCCGAAAGCCACGAGCACAGACAGCTGAACACGTTGCCCAGGTGCATGCGGCCCGATGGCGACGGGGCAAAGCGCCCCACGACGGGCGCGGGGACGGAGGTGGGCTGCGTCGTTGGCGCGTCCGCGGCGGTCGTTGCTATGTTGCGTGCTTTGATATCCATGCGGACGAGTATAGCGCGGGGCACGATGGGGAGGCGTTACTGTGGTCCGCAAGTTGTCGAGGCCCCGCATTGCGTATGGCGGGCCGCAGACTCGGTGCCTTGATTCCTGTCCATCAACTCGGCACCTTAGACGACAGAAACCCCGGCAGCTCTTCGCAACTGCCGGGGTTTCCGCGGAAAAGGGGGACATGATCCTCAAGCGAACGGCAAAGGGGCAAACCGTTTTCGCTCAACTGCTTTATGCCCTTCGACCGCAGGCTCAATCAGCGTATTCCGCGGCAACACAAAGCCGCTACACCTGTGACGGAGCTGTGGAGTGGTATCTATCGTTGGCGCAGGCCATTCCAAGGACTGTCCCAAACTGCCGGCAGATAAGGAACGTCCCTAAGTGCCACTCGGGTGGGACTTTTGTCCCATTTGACGTTCCGTTGGCCCAGATATTCGTCATGTGTGCCCGCAAACGTGGGACAATGGCGATGTTGGTTTTACAGACAAAGGATGTGCCTATGAACGCCCCCGTTGCCAATGCCTGCCGGCAGCGCCGCTTGTTTGCGCGATTCGTTTCCGTCTGCGCGTTTGTCGCGTTTGCGTTGCTGCTGCTTCCCGCCGCCGCGTGCGCCGACGGCTACTCCATGACCCAAACCTATATCGGCGCCACGGTCGAGGCCGACGGCTCGCTGACCGTTGTCGAGGGGCGCCAGTTTGATTTCGACGACGACATCAACGGCGTGTTTTGGGAGATTAATACGGGCTCCAACCAGCAGGGTGGCTCGGCGGGCGTCGACGTGCTAAGTGTCGAGGAAGAGGACACCGCGTTCAACAAAGTCGATAGCGCGAATAAGGGTGACTCTGGCGTCTACACGGTCGAGCAGACTGGTGACGGCGTAAAGATTAAGGTATTCAGCCCTCACGAGAGCGGCGACAGCGCGACCTATTACGTGAGCTATACCATGACCGGTGCGGTCATGAACTGGGCCGATACCGCCGAGCTCTACTGGAAATTCGTCGGCGACGGCTGGTCTGCGGATTCCGATGACGTCGAGATGGAAGTGCGCTTCGCAAATGCCGCTGCCGGGACGGCGGCCGTCAAGGGCGATAACTTCCGCGCATGGGGCCACGGCCCGCTGACGGGCGATGTATCGCTCGATGCGGACGAACCCATGGTCACCTATACCATTCCCTGTGTGCATCAGGGCGAATTCGCCGAGGCACGCATCGCCTTCCCCAGCGACTGGGTGCCATGGCTTTCCGCCTCGAGCGAGGAGCGCATGCCGACAATTCTGAGTGAGGAGAAGGCGTGGGCCGAGAAGGCCAACGCCCGTCGCGCCCGTGCGCGCATGATTGCCAACGTGCTTGCCGTGGTTAGCGTTGCCGTGGCGGTGGCCTTTACCGGCACAATCGTTGTGCTCAAGCTGCGCAGGCCCAAGCCCAAGCCGCTCTTCCAGGACGAGTACTTCCGCGATGTGCCCTCGGCCGACCATCCCGCGGTGCTTGCAGCTCTCATGAGCTGGAACGACGTGCCCGATCAGGCATATATCGCCACGCTTATGAAGCTCACCGACGACCGCGTGATCAAGCTGGAAGAAGCGACCGAGACCAAGAAGAAGGGTCTGCTCCGTCGCGAAAAAGAGGAGCAGACGTATCGCATCACAGTGACCGACGAGGCCTGGAAGGCTGCCAAGAAGGACGGCATCGATCGCGATGTGCTCAAGGTCTTCTTCGCCGGCGTTAAGCCCGATAAAGACGGCGTCCGTTCACGCACGTTTAGCGAGCTGGAGGAGTATGCCAGCGAGCGCACCACATCTGTTGGCGACAAGCTCGAGGACTATCAGAGCACGGTTAAGGGCAAGCTGGAGACGCGCGAGTTTATCGCATCGGATGGCACTATCGCGATGGTGGCCGGCCTGGTTCTCGGCATCATCATTGTCTTTGGCATTCTGGGCTCTCTGATCTATACCGACTTTGCGGACGCCAACGTCGGCGCCGCTATGATCTCGATTCCCGTCACGATCGTGGGCTTTGTCCTGAGCTGCACCTTCCGCCGTTACACGCCGGAGGGCGCCGAGGTGGCGGCTCGCTGCAAGGCGCTCAAGCATTGGCTCGAGGACTTTACGCGTCTGAAGGAGGCCGTCCCCAGCGACCTGATCTTGTGGAACAAGCTGCTGGTGATGGGCGTTGCCCTGGGCGTTTCGAAAGAAGTGCTGCGACAGCTGGCCGAAGCCGTGCCTGCGGACCTGCGCAACAGCGACGATTTCTACGACAACTACCCCTGCTACTGGTGGTATTACCATCACTACGGCAACGAGTCCCCGCTCGATTCGTTCAACGATGTGTACCACGAGACCATCCG
>CAKTWE010000140.1 GCA_934630385.1 uncultured Collinsella sp. | reverse complement strand
CCTGGGCACGCCGCCCCCGCTGCCGCGCCGCAGCTGAAAAAACGATGGGATTGCCCGGCGGGCGATAAACAAAACGCCGGGCAGAGCCCGCAGGCAAAGGAGAACATGCGATGGAAGTGAAAAAGAACTGCCCGCCGCTGCCGCCGCGCCCCATTACGCCGGCCCGCACGTATCCGGTGCTGAGTGCGGTGGAGATTGCAGCGGTGATTGAAAAGAACTGCGGCAGCTTTCAGGCAGAGCGCTACGGCAAAGGCCGGCACTATGTGTTTTTTCTGCCTGAAGCCGCCGAAGAGCTGACCATGATGGTGAGCTACGGCCGCCGTTCCCCCATGAACCATTTGGAGCAGAAATACATCGGGCTGGGGCATTTCTTCCTGGAGAAGGACGGCCGGGTGAACGTGGTGGTCAGCCACTTTCTGCAGGTGCACACCATGAACCGGACGAGAAGCTCCGCCTCCGGCCTTGGCCCCAACGGGGAGAACAACCCGGGGCTGGACTTTCTGGAGTATTACCGGGACGAGTACCTTCGGGACGAAAAGCGCTTCAACCGGGATGCCCAGGGGTGTGTGGTGGATCCGTTTTTGGAGTACGGGCCCAGTGAATACTGCCTGGAGGGCCACACCCACCCGGATCTGGGTGTGTTCTGGTCCGGGACGGATCGCAGCAGCGGAGAAGCCCGGGCGGCCAAAGCGCCGGTGTGCATTTTTGTGTGCGACCCCATCCGCCGCCAGATGCTGGCCAGCATCGGCAAAAACTTTGAGAATGCCCAGGTGATCGTATGCCGCCGCACGGAAAAGGCCGCGGCCAAAGAAGCTCCGCACCCGGCGGAGACGGAACCCCCGATGACGGAGTTCCCGGTGGATGCGCTGATGGAGCTGGCCAGCCGCTGCCTGCGCATGGACGGGGCCAAAGGTGCCGTCCGCTGTGTTACCGGAAAGCTGCGCCGCTGTACCAAGGTGCGCGTTGCACTGACGATTCCGGGCAAGCCGAAGGGAGAGGAGAGCTGATATGAGCGAGCCGCGCGCCCTGGGCCGCTATTTTTACGGAGACCGGCTGCCCGGGCAGGCGAGACGGTTCTACGATGTGCTGGACAGCCGCCTGGCCGGAGGAGATTACCGCGCCGAGGTTCCGCTGACGCTGGAGGAGCGGGACCGGGCAGACCGCGATGCCTTTGCCGCCTGCAAGGCTCTGCGCCATGACCGGCCGGAGTACTTTTTTCTCGGGCGAAAAATGACCTTTTTTTCCAGCGGCGGGCGGGAAGGGCGGCTGCGGCTGCAAATTCTTTATACGCCTGCGGAGATCGAGACGCTGAAGACGACTTTCCGGCAGAAAATGCTTCCGTTGATGGCCGGGACGGCGGATAAGAGCCTGGTGCAGCGAGAAGAGCTGATTTACAGCCGGCTGGCCCGGCAGCTGCGCTACCAGAACACCCGAAGCGAGCAGGAGCACAATCTGGTGGGGCCGATGCTGGCCTCACGGGGGGTGTGCGAGGGGCAGAACGCCCTGCTGTTGCACTGCCTGCGCCGGGCCGGAGTGACCTGTGTGCAGGTTCTCGGAAAAGGGCGCACGGAGAACCACTGCTGGGCGATGGTCTGGCTGAACGGCGAACCGGTGCATTGCGATGTGACCTGGGAGAAGCCGGAAAAGGGCGTGATGCTCTATCGGTACTTCAACCTGACGGACGAGCAGATCGCACGGGATCACAGCGGGTTTGCCGGGCAGAACCTGCCCGCCTGCTGCACCGAGACGTACAGCTATTACCGGCTGCACGGGCACAGCGTCTGTTCGCTGGCAGAACTGGCCGGCCATCTGCGCAGCGGTGCCCAGCGGGGCGGCATGGCTTATGGGCAGTTGCAGCCGTCGTGTACCGATGCGCAGATGAGCCGGGCGGTCAACGCGGCCCTGCGCGGCCTGCCGGGATGCTGGAACATTTACCATGTGGCTTCGCTGGGGGCTGTTGCCCTTATGAAACAGGCGGGCCGCTGAATCAACAGGAGGTGTACCCATGCTGCAGCGGGTAATTCGTGATCCGGGCGGAAACAGCCTGATTCGCGTGATTCCGGAGCTTTGCGGCCCGGGGCGGACGGTGGTAAACGGCAGCGTGCTGCTGGTGCCGGCCGGAACCCAGGCCTTTGTCGCCCTCAATGGGCAGGTGGTCGGGCCATACTGGCCCGGGCGCTATGAATTGATGACCGGGGTGGACCCCTTCTTCGTGCGGCTGTGCAATTTGATGACCGGCGGGGAAGCGCCGGTGAGCGTGACCGTGTTCTTCGTGTCCAACCAGAAAACGAAATTCATGCAGCTGGGCACCGGGCCGATCCCGTTTGAGGAGCGGCGCTACCGCCTGACCATGGAGGCGCTGGCCTCGTGCAGCCTGGCCTATCGCATTACGGACCCTCTGCGGACGCTGGAAACGATGGTGGGCACCTATCAGGCCGTGTTTTCTGATGAGGATCTGGAACCCTGCCTGCGCCAGCTGATGCTGGCCCCGCTGCGGCAGAATCTGGCCGTGGCGCTCAACCGCCATACCATTGTGGAGTTTAACCGCAGCCTTGGGGCCATTGGCGCCGAGACCCGCGGCCCACTGGCCCAGGCACTGGCGGAGTATGGCCTGAGCCTGGAACAGTTTGCGGTAACGGCCGTGAATATTTCCGATGAAGGCTGGGCACGCCTGCACGAACTGGAAAGCAAAGAGGCCGCGGGCCGCACGCAGACCGACCTGGAGAAGGACCATCTGGAACGGATCTGGGGCGGAAACCTAGACCGGCGCACGCTGGCAGAAGCCATGACGGGTCTGCCCGCCCGCGGCAGCAGTGCCGGTGAGGCAAGCGGCGGCGGGATGACCGCC
>CAKTWE010000139.1 GCA_934630385.1 uncultured Collinsella sp. | reverse complement strand
AAGGAAGAGCTTGACGGTTTTTGCGAACGTCTGGGTGCTTTTAGGCACCTGAGCGACGAATACGTCCGCGAGTTCCCCATGACCACGGTGTCGTCGAGCATCATGAATGTGCTTCAGCGCGCCGTGCTGCTGCTCTACGCCTTCGACGCCGAGCCCGACGCCATTACACCCGAGCACGAAATCGACGTCGCCATCTCCATGCTCGCCCGTCTCCCCCGCATCGCCGCCTTCGCGCATATGGCCTCGGTCGCCAAGCGCCGCGGCTCCGAGGTTCATGTACCGCACCCCACACCCGGTCTCTCCACCGCCGAGACCATCCTACAGGTGCTCCGCGGCGGTATGGCGTTCACCCGCGATGAGGCCATGCTGCTCGACGTGATGCTCATGCTGCATGCAGAGCACGGCGGCGGCAACAACTCCACGTTTGCCTGCCGCGTGCTGTCCTCCTCGGCCACCGACCCGTATTCCGCCTACGCCGCGGCCATCGGCTCGCTCAAGGGCCCGCGCCACGGCGGCGCCAACGCCAAGGTCGTGTCCATGCACGAGGACATCCGTGCGCATGTCTCCAATTGGGAGGACGAGGACGAGGTCGCGGCCTACCTGGGCAAGATCCTCGACAAGCAGGCCTTCGACGGCACGGGTCTCATCTACGGTATGGGCCACGCCGTCTACACACTGAGCGACCCGCGCGCCGAGGTCTGCCGCCGTTACGCGCGCTCGCTTGCCGCCAAGAAGGACTTGGGCGAGGAGTTCGCGCTCATCGAGCGCATCGAGCGCCTGGCCCCGCAGGTGATGCGCGACCACGGCATGACCAAGCCCATCTGCGCCAACATCGACCTGTACACGGGCTTTATCTACAAGATGCTCGGCGTGCCCGAGACGCTTTTTACGCCGCTATTCGCCGTCGCCCGCATGGCCGGCTGGTCGGCGCACCGCATGGAAGAGCTCTTCTGCGCGCATCGCATCATCCGCCCGGCATACCGTCCGGTGATCGAGCCGCTGGAGTACAAGCCGCTCGCCGACCGCTAGGACGCGGACCGTTATAGAACCCGAGCGTGGCCAGGGCATCACCGCCCTCGGCCACGCTTTTTATGCCAGCAGAAAGGGCTGCATCGAATGATTGTTTTTTCCGATATGGATGGAACGCTGTTGACGCGTGACAAGCAGATGAGCAACGCCACCTGGGCGATGCTCGACGAGCTTGCGCGCCGCGGTATTGAGTTTGTGCCCTGCACGGGGCGTCCGCTGTCAGGCATCTTTGAGCCCATCCTCGCCCATCCTGCCGTACACTACGCGGTCTGCGCCAATGGTGCCAGCGTCTGGCAGCTCGACGAGGATGTGCCTGCCGATGCCTCACGCGCCACGTGCATCTTGAGCCGACCGCTCGACCGCGCCATCGCCCACCGCGTCCATAGCATTGCCTCCGGCCATGACGTCACCTTCGATATCTTCGCGGACGGGCAGTGCTTCCTCCCCCGCTCGCTCTACACGCGCCTGGACGAATTCTGTGGCGGCGATCCTCACATCGCGGCTTCGCTCAAGCGCACACGAACGCCGATCGACATGGATATCGACAGCAAGATCGACGAGGTCGAGGTGCTCGAACGTATCGCCATGTACTGGCACGACCCGGCCGATCGCGACGCCATCGCGGCGGAGCTCGACACGCTCGGAGGCATTGAGGTCACGCGTTCGTACGCCATGAATATCGAGGTCATGGGCGAGGGCGCCACCAAGGGAACGGCCCTCACGTGGCTATGCGAGCATCTGGCCGAGTCTCTCGCCGACGCCTGGGCGTTCGGCGACAACATCAACGACATTCCCATGCTGCAGGCAGCAGGCTACGGCATGGCCATGATCAACGGCGAGCCCGAGGACCGCGACGCCGCCGACGCCATCACCGAGTTCGACAACGACCACGACGGCGTCGCCCGCACCATCATGACCGCCCTCGCCTAGTCATCGGCAAGTCATTGGGGACAGACTTAAATGGCTAGTCGCTGGCGGCACTCATTTAAGTCTGTCCCCAATGAGTGGTTTCTGTCCCCAATGAGTGGTTTCACTCACTTAAGTCTGTCCCCAACTGCCGGCGCATAAGGAATGTCCCCAACTGCCGGTCTAGCAGAGGCTCTTCAGCACGCGACGGAGCTCATGCTGAACGGCGTGGTCACGGTTGCAGCCTACGACGCGATCGGCAACGGCCTTGAGCGCGGGGCGTGCATTTTCCATCGCGCAGCCCGTGCCGACAAAGCGAATGATCTCGTAGTCGTTCATCGAATCGCCAAACGCCATGACCTCGTCGCGCCCAATGCCGTAATGCTCCGCGAGCTGCGCGATGCCCGAGGCCTTCGACACACCGGGCTGCATGGCATCGATCCACGCGTTGCCCGAAGGCGCAAAAGTAAAGAGCTGACCAAGTTCGCGCTGTAGCACGTACGCACTGTCCATAACGGCACAGTCATCGCAAAAGATACTCGCCTTGATGATATTTACGCTGGGATCGGGCAGCTCCCAAATACGTTCGGCATTGGGAAGGTCCTTATCGACCTCGCGCACGAACTTGCTCTCGTCATCGAGCAAAAAGGACTTGGTTCGGTCAAAGAGCGCAAGGTGCAAATTGGGAAACGTCGCGACGGCCTGGGCGAGCTTTCGAATCGCCAGGTGCGAATACACCTCGCGGTCTACCATTTTGCCGTCGGCGAAGACCTGGGCACCGTTAGCTGCGACAAAGTCCATCTTGTCGCGAACGGGCGCAAAGAACTCGCATAGGCGGTCGTAACGGCGGCCCGAGGACGCAGCAAAGTGCACGCCGTGCTCGCGCAGGGCCTCAATCAGCTCATATGTCTCGGACGGTACCTGGCTATTCTCATCAAGCAACGTGCCGTCCATATCGGATGCAATCAGTTTAAACATAGAAAAGCTCCCTTCGGGCTTGATGGAATCGGACGTATATCCAAAATCACCGTACCCAAA
>CAKTWE010000138.1 GCA_934630385.1 uncultured Collinsella sp. | reverse complement strand
TTTAGCTGCAACCTGCGCGGCTTCCGCCCCGAAACGCGCAAGCTCGCGCGCGCGGGCGTCGTGCTGGAGGACATTACGGCGCAGACCATCCCCGAGGATTTCGCGCGCAACCAGAAGGTGCATCATTGCTATATCGTGCGCCGCCTGCCTATCGAGGACGCCATGGCCGAGGTCGGCTTTAGCGCCGAGGAAATTGCTGAACGCGTCGAGGAACTGCACAACCCCGAGGCCCGCAAGCCCCGTGCGGCAGCACCCGCACACGCGCAGGCCGGCAACAGCAAGTCCAACTTTGCCGGCAAACCCTCCCCCGCCGGCAAGCCCAAAAAGAAGAAGTTCTACGCCAGCAAGCCCAAGGGCAAATAATAAAGTTGCGGTGGAATACGGACTGTTTTGCCTGGAATTAGGCAAATTTAGACCGTATTTCACCGCAACTCATATTGAGATGGTGGTTGGCGATCTAGCCTTGGGTGACTAGGCGGTAGCCAATGCCTACATGGGTTTGGATGTAACGCGGATGCGCGGGGTCGGACTCGATCTTCTTACGCAACGTGCCCATAAAGACACGCAGGCTCGCCAGGTCGCTCTTGGTTGCCGTGCCCCAAATCTCGTGCAGGATAAACTGGTGCGTCAGCACCTTGTCGGCGTTGTGCGCCAGCAGGCACAAAAGCTTGTACTCGATCGGCGTCAGATGTAGTTCCTCGCCATCCATCGTGGCGATGCCGGCATCAAAATCGATATGCAGCTCACCGGTATCGAACGAGCCCTCGGAGGCAACGCCGCCCGTCTGCGCATACGAAAGGCGTCTGAGCGTCGTGCGGATGCGCGCGAGCAGCTCCTCGACCGAAAACGGCTTGGTCAGATAGTCGTCGGCGCCGGCATCGAGCGCACGGATCTTGTCCGCATCCTCGCTGCGCGCCGAGACCACGATAATCGGCATGCCCGACCACGCGCGCACCGACTCCACCACCTTGACGCCGTCCATATCGGGCAGGCCCAGGTCGAGCAGCACAATGCTCGGCGCCTGCGACGAGGCGGCGGCGATGGCGGCATGGGCGGTCTCCACGGCCATATGGCGCAAGCCGTGCGCCTCGAGCGCGGCGACGATAAGGTTGCGGACGGCGGGGTCGTCCTCAACAACCAAGATGAGCGGTTTTACGGCAGAGTTCGGCACAGCGCTACTCCTTATCAAACGAAACGTCGGCGGCGGGAAGCTCAATCGTAAAGACCGAGCCGTGCGGGGCCGCCGCGGCAACCCCTATGCTACCGCCATGTGCCAGCGCAATGGAGCGGCAAAGCGAAAGCCCCAGACCCACGCTGCGCTGGCTATCGGCCAGACCATGGTTGGCGGTGTAGAACGACTCAAAGATGCGCTCGCGGTCCTCGGGCGCAATGCCCGGGCCGTCATCGGCCACCGAGCACGTCACGTGCCCATCGTCGACGCCAATCGAAATCACGATATGCGAACCCGCGGGCGTATACGTGATGGCGTTGTTCACCAGATTCACCACGAGCTGTACCATCAGACGTGCGTCGACGTTAACGAGCGCCGGCTCATCGCACGCCACCACCTTAAGGTCGTGCTCGCGCACGGCCGGACTTACGTGGCGCAGCGCCTCCTCGACGATATCGTCCATAAGCTCGAGCGTGGTCGACAGGTGCATACCGCCGCCCTCGAGCTTGGTGATGGCGAGCAGATTCTCGACGGTAGCGTTGAGCCATTGCGCATCCGAGCGAATGGATAGGAGCATGCCGCGGCGCGTCTGGTCGTCGAGCACGGCCGTGCCGGTCGAGCCCTGGTCGAGCAGCACGTCGGCATTACCCGAAATGCTGGTAAGCGGCGTGCGCAAATCGTGCGAGATGGAGCGCAACAAGTTGGCGCGCAGCTGCTCGTTTTTAGCGAGCACCGCCGCTTCCTCGCGGGCCTCCATGGCGCGGGCGCGATCGAGTGCCAGCTCGCCTTCGCTCACGATGGCATCGGCAAGTGTCCGCTCCTCGTGCGTCAGCACGTCGGGCTCGGCAACGATAGCCAACACGCCCACCACCGAGGCGGGATCGCCCGCGCGCACCATGGTGTCGCCCGAGCGCACGGTCAGGTAGATGCCGTAGAACGCCGAGCCGCCGTAGGTGGCATCGAGCGGCGTTCCCACATAGGCGGACGCCGAGAGCCGCGGCGGCATCTGCGGCGCCAGTTCATGCACCGGCGCGACATCGCCCACGGCCGTGTATGTCGCACGCGGCAGCAGGTCATCGCCCTCGGCGTCGGCGCTGTACCACACGACAGGACAGCCCGAAAGACGCGCCAGCTGCGTTGCCATAGCATGGACAATCTGCTGCTGACCGGCGCAGCGCTGCAGCATACGGTTGGTCTCGAGCACCATCTGCGTGCGCCGGTCGCTGGCGGCGGCCTGCGCTAAGGCACGGCGCAGGGCAAGCGAAATCGAGCTCGACACGAGCGAGACCGCAAACATGATAAAGAACATGCCGGGATAGACGCGGTCGATAAACGACAGCGAGTAGCGCGGGTCGACAAACAGGAAGTTGTAGAGCGCCACGGCGGCAGCCGAACTCAGCAAGCAATACAGGCGGCTCCAGGTAAAGAACGCGCACAGCTGCACGGCGAACACATAGACGATCATGATGCTCGGCGCGAGACCCGGATGGTCGAGCAGCGCGCCCACAATCGTCGCCGCGACCAGCAGCCCCGCCGATACGCAGGCGTCATACAGAGGGCTGCGACGCGTCAGCGTCGTGCGCCGCCACCAAAAGTTCTCGGCAATATCGCCGTCCGCATGGACGTCCATCAGCGCCCCGCCCCTCTCTCAAAAACAAAAACCACCACAAAGGGGACAGTGAACTGCACCCCGAAACTTGGACTGAATAAATAGCGACTACGCCGCAAGGGCCCGGTTCCGGAACTCCTCCGGCGTCAGGCCCTTCAATCTTACCTGCCTGCGCCGCGTGTTCCAATGGACTATGTACCCCTCC
>CAKTWE010000137.1 GCA_934630385.1 uncultured Collinsella sp. | reverse complement strand
CGCCACGGTTGCCGCCGCGGTCACCATAGCCACCACGGTTACCGCCAAAGCCGCCGCGAGGACCACGGTCGCCGCCGCGGTCACCAAAGCCGCCACGGCCGCCGCGATCGCCACCGCGACCGCCACGGTCGCCGCCACGGCCACCGCGATCGCCAAAGCCGCCGCGGCCGCCACGGTCGCCGCCACGACCACCGCGATCGTCACGGCCGCCACGAGGACCGCGGTCCTCGTCCAGGCCCATGGCGACGAGCGGAGCGATAACCTTATCGAGAGCGGCCATCAGCTCGGTGGCCTCCTCGTAAGAAAGCTCGGGCAGGAGCTTCTCCTTCTTATTGGCAAGCTCGACCAGGCCCTCAGCGGCATCTTCGGCAGCGAAGACAACGATCTTGCGCATATCGCCCTCGGCATCGTCGATGCGGCCGACCAGATCGGCAGCCTCGGCCTCGGCCATCAGGCCATCGAGCTCACGAAGGCGCATGCCCAGCAGGTCGGACATTTCCTTCTGCTCCATCTTGGGCTTGAGGTCAAGGAGCTTGATGGCGCGCTCGATGTTCGCCATGCGCTCGGCCTTGGCCTCCTCCTCCTTGGAAATAGCAAAGCGACGGCTGCGCAGCAGGCGGGCGGCCTTCTGCATCTTGTCCATCAGCTCTTCGTCATCGTAATCAGCGGCGGCCTCGACAACCTCGGCCTCCTCCTCGGCGGAAACCTCGTCAGCAGCCTCAACCTCGGCAGCTTCGGTCTCCACGGTCTCGACTGCCTCGACCTCGGCAGCCATGGTCTCGTTCTCGGTCTCGTTCATGATCTCTTCGTTCTCAGACATGAGGCTCCTTCTTGGCCCTCTCGGGCATCATCGCCCCATTCGCGGGGCCCGTCGCGCACTCTTTGCGCCTTAAACATTCATGCCTCTCGGCAAAACGTCCATTAGTTTATGGTGTCGCCATCCAATCTAGCTGCAGAATCTATGTGCACACATTAATGCGACATGTGCGACTCGCGACGAGCGTACACCAGTGACGCCACGAAACCGATCACGGCAATCACGGCCGCCACGCGCACGGCAGTTGCAAATCCAATCGCCTGGGCAACGTCGGTCGCAGCGCCAGCCGCGCCGGCAGTCGCCGCAGAACTCGAGAGCAGGCCGATAAACAGAGACGGGCCAAACGATGCGGCAATCATGTTCCACGTGTTAAGCAATGCCGTTCCGTGAGGATGCTCGGCGGCAGGCAGCGTCTCCAAGCCGGCTGTCTGCGAGGGGCTCAGCACCAAACCGACCCCGGCATACACCACAATGGTCAGTGCCACGACGACGCCGATGTTCATGCTTGCCGCCGTCATCGAGATGGCAGTCTGCCCCACAGCAATCAGGGCAAAGCCAACCGGCAGCAGCGGCCATGCGCCATGAGCGTCCATCACACGTCCGCCCACAATCGAGGTCGCGGCGTTGCAGGCAATCGCCGGCAAAATGAGCAAGCCAGCAACGAGCGCGGTCATGCCATATGCGCCCTCAAAATAGAGCGGCAGCAAAACGCTCATCGAGAACGTCGTCATCATCGACACCACCACGAGCATGCACGCAGGCCAAAAACGAACGCTCGCCATGGGACGCACGTTGAGCACCGGGTTCTCGAGCTTGAGCTGACGGGCCGTAAAGAGGCCGAGCAGCACAACGGCGGCGAGAAGTGTCACGATACCGGCCATCACATTGGTCGAGAACTCGCCAACGGAATACACAAACGCCGTAATGCCGGCGGCGAGCAAGACAACCGACAGAATATCGAGCGTGGCGCTCGAGCGCTTTCCGACATTCCGAACGAGCTTTGCTGCCGCCGCGGCGACCACGACACCGCCCACCAGCGGCACTACGAACACCGCCCTCCAGCCAAACAACGTGCACATAAGACCACTAATCACGGGCCCAAACGCCGGCCCTAGCGTAATGCAGGCACCGACCAGGCTCAGATACAGACCGAGCTTCTCGCGCGGAGCACAAGATAGCACCACATTCATCATGAGCGGAAACAAGATGCCCGATCCCGCAGCCTGCAAAATACGACTTGGCAGCAAAACGGTAAACGACGGAGCGACCAGGCATAGGACTTCTCCGGTGACCATGCATCCGCATGCGAAAAACAGCAGCTTGCGCGTCGAGAAACGACCGGACAGATAGGCCATGATGGCCGTAAAGATCGATGTCACGATCATGTAGCCCGAAACTAGCCACTGCGCCGTGGTGGCACTCACCGAAAAGGCCGCCATGATATCGTGCAGCGCCACGTTAATGATGTTCTCGTTAAACGCGGCAACAAAGGCTGCAATATACATTACGACGAGAAACGCCGAAGTGGCCGATGGCGTTGCTTGAACTTGTTGCTGAGATTTGCTCCCCATGCATTTCCTTCCTCTTGGAACAACAGTCACATCGCCCCAGAGGAACAGTCCAGGGCGAGCATGAGCCCTAGACTTACGTCAGACGCCGCACGCGACGGATCTGACAACATGGTCCAACGTCGAAAGATTGTAACGCTGACGCGCAGCTTTCCTTCCGCGTTATTATTAAAAGTCCACGAAAGCACGAGACATGAGGAGCCCGCCATGATTAAGCCCATCATGAAATCCGAGTTCTTTTTGCGCCTGCCTTCCGAAGACGCGGGACCCGACGATGCCGCGACCGGGCAGGACCTCCTGGATACGCTCAACGAGCATGAGCACGAGTGCGTGGGCCTCGCCGCCAACATGATCGGCGTGCGCAAACGCATCATCTGCGTAAAGGACGGCAACAGGGCGCTGCTGATGTACAACCCTCAAATTCTTGAGCAGGTCAATTCCTATCAGACGAGCGAAGGATGTCTCTCGCTTGCCGGCGAGCGCCCCTGCACTCGCTATCGCCGCATTAAGGTTGAGTATTTGGACGAGAACTTCGTCCACCGCATCAAAAACTTCTCGGGCTACACCGCCGAAATCATCCAACACGAAATCGACCACTGCAACGGCGTCGTTATATAGTTCCATGAGTCAAGGAAAATGATCTGTTTTCCTCCGTCCCTAATGGACCATGGCAACGACGCAGGCTGAGCATACGAC
>CAKTWE010000136.1 GCA_934630385.1 uncultured Collinsella sp. | reverse complement strand
AACTGCAGCGTTTCGATCGCGTTTGTGCTCATGGCCTTACGCCTCCTCAACGGGGTCGACGGACAGGACAATCTTGCTAACACCCAGGTCGAGTGCGCGCTGAATCACCTTCGCCGGCAGCGGGAAGCTTTCCATGACGCTCGGTTTAAACGGGCGGACCTTGCCTGCAAACAGTTCCTCGTCGCCTGTCAGAATGCGTACTCGAGCGGCGTCGACCGGTCGGCGCACGCGGAAGTTGAGTTTGGTGAGCGCCACAGCTGTAATACGTCCCGGCAGTGCGTAGCCCGCAATACCGGCGGGGGAGACCGTAAGCTGACAGCCCGGGCCCGCAGCGCCCGCATTGGCCCCAGCACCACGGCCCAGTGCGTACGCCGCCGCAGCCGCACCGGCACGCTCGGACTCGGTCGTCACGTTGTCGGCCAGGTCGTGCACGTGCAGCACGTTGCCGCAGGCAAAGATGCCCGGCACACCCGTCTGCAGGCTCTGGTCCACCACGGCGCCGCGCGTGCGCGGGTCAAGCTCAACGCCCGCGCCCACCGAAAGCTCGTTCTCGGGAATCAGGCCCACCGAAAGCAGCAGCGTGTCGCACGGAACAACGCGCTCGGTCCCCGGAATGGGTGCCAGGTGCTCGTCGACCTGACTCACTTCAACGGCCTCCACGCGGTCGTGTCCGATTACGCGCGTGACGGTGGTAGACAGGTGCAGCGGAATGCCAAAGTCGTCCAGGCAGTTCTTGACGTTGCGGCGCAGGCCGTTGGCGTACGGCATGAGCTCGTACACGCCCTCGACCGAAATTCCCTCGAGCGTGCAGCGGCGTGCCATGATAAGCCCGATGTCGCCCGAGCCCAAAATGACGGCGCGCGAGCCGGGCTTGAGGTTTTCGATATTGATGTATCGCTGCGCCAGGCCGGCCGTAAATACGCCGGCGGGACGGCTGCCGGGGATCTTGATTTCGCTGCGCGTGCGCTCGCGGCAACCCATGGCAAGGACGATCGCGCGCCCGGTGAGCTGCAGCATACCGGCGCGGCTCATGAGTGTGACGGTATGGACTGCGGTAGCTCCTGGGGCCTCGTCCACGCCCGACGCGCCTGCGCCCCCGCCCGAATCGATCCCAAGCACCATGCTGTCCAGGAACAGCGCAATGTCGGTCGCACGCACCTGGTCGATAAAGCGCTGCGCGTACTCGGGACCGGTGAGCTCCTGCTTAAAGTGCGAAAGGCCAAAACCGGGGTGGATGCACTGGCGCAGGATGCCGCCCAGATGCTGCTCGCGCTCCACGATGGCCACGCGTGCGCCGGCCTTGTGTGCGGCAAGTGCGGCCGCCATGCCGGCAGGTCCGCCGCCGATAACGACCACGTCGAACGCGTGCGTCGACACCGACGCTACGGCTCCTGCCTCCGCGCTTTCGTCGCGCATATCAAGCGTCGCCATCCTAGCGCACCCCCTTCAGCGGTCCCTCAACCAACCAAGATCCGGCATCCTCCAACAGCACCTCGCTGGGGTCGCAGCCCAGCTCGCGTGCCAGGATCGCCACCACGCGGCTCTGGCAGAAACCACTCTGGCAGCGGCCCATGCCGGCACGACAGCGGCGCTTGACGCCCTCGACCGAAATCGCGCCTGGGCGGCGTCGGATCGCGGCCACGATCTCGGCCTCGGGTACCGTCTCGCAGCGGCAGACGATCTGCCCCCACGCGGGGTCGGACTCTATGAGTTCTTCCTTGCGCGCAAGCGACGCGCGGTCAAAGTCGTCCGGCGCGCGGCGAATCGGGTCCCAATCGTCCCGTTCGCGCAGGGCCACGCCGGCTTTGCGCAGTACCTGCTCCATGCGTTCGGCAATGGCTGGCGCGCTCGCCACGCCCGGCGACTGAATGCCTGCCGCCTGGAACAGCCCCGGCACCACGGCCGACTGCCCAATAAAGAAGTCGTTCGTACCCTGAATGACCGGACGCCCGCCGGCAAACGCGCGCACCACGCGGCGCGTGTCCAGATCGGGCACCAGCTTGCGCGCACCGGTCAGGAGCGCGTTGACATCGCCCGCATAGGTCTGCGTGTCGCCCGGCTCGCGCACGGCGGCGGTCGCGGTAATCACGGTGTTGCCGTGTACGGTACCCGTGACGATAACGCCCTTGGACACCGGCGTGGGCACGGGGTAGAGCGGCATGAGCGCACGCGGTTCCTTGTCCAGCACCACGATGTTGCCCTGGCGCCAGACCATCTGAAACTCCTCGGCACCGGCCATATGCGAGATGTCCGCGGCTCCGTTGCCTGCGGCGTTGATCAAATGGCGACAGCGCACGTCGCCGGCGGGCGCTGCCAGCGTAAAGCGCGCGGCTTTGTCATCCGAGTTGGCAACATGAATGGCCTCCACTGGCGCAGACCGCATAAATGTCACGCCGTTGGCAACTGCGTTTTCCAGCGCGGCAATGGCCACTTCAAATGGATCAACGTAACCGGTCGAAGGGCACCATAGCGCGCACGTGGCCTGGGCGCTTGCGCGCGGTTCCAGCTCGGTGATGCGCTCGGGGCCGATAATCGACAGCTCGGGAACGCCGTTCGCCAGGCCATTCTGGCGCAGCTTCTCCAGGCGTGCGCGGTCCTCGTCGCTAAATCCCAGTACCATAGAACCGGTGCGGCGGAACAAAAAGCCGAGCTCCTGGGCCCATGTGCCATATAGCTTGCAGCCACGGGCGTTGACCTGCGCCTTTACGGTGCCCGGCGCCGGATCGTAGCCGGCGTGCACCAGACCGCCGTTGGCCTTCGAAGCCCCCAGCGCGATATCGTTTGCTGCCTCGACCACGCAAATGGATAGGTCATAGCGCGCGAGCTGCCTCGCGATGGCACACCCGGTAATGCCCGCGCCCACAATTGCGATATCAAACGTTTCTGCCACGGTGCCTCCCAGACAAGTTGACAGGCTGTCAATAAAACCATCCTACGGTCTGCTTGCCCCCAGCGCGGCGGCAATGCGGCGAACAGCCCCGCAACACCCGCCAACGGCAGGCGAGGGTGCTCTGTGCTATCGATGACCTCGTCTGCCGCCTCCGTTGTCGGAGATTTGTCTCGATCTGTAACATCTGGGACAGTTTTTGCCGAGTGGTTGTTACAGATTGAGACATTCGGCCTGGACGTTTTCCTTTGTCTCAATCTGTAACAG
>CAKTWE010000135.1 GCA_934630385.1 uncultured Collinsella sp. | reverse complement strand
GGGTATCGGATTCCCACATTCATCCGTACATGTACGGATGAATGTGGGAAGTGTTCGGATGAAGTTGCCAATCAAGGGTTCGCATCGAAGTGCCAAAGAAGTAAAAATTTTTCTAGCACACGGCGGAAATCTTTGTTACTATAGTCGAGCTAACGGGTTGTGGCTCAGTTTGGTAGAGCACTGCGTTCGGGACGCAGGGGTCGCTGGTTCAAATCCAGTCAACCCGACCAGAGCATGAGGAGGGACCGCTTCTTGCGGTCCCTTTTTTTAGCTATTGTTGCTCTTGTTGTGATTCCAAGCTGCATGCAGGCCCGCTGCGGTATAATCCATCGAGCTTGTTTGCATTGATTCCGGGAGGAAAGTACATGTTCCCTAAAGGCTTTGAGTGGGTAGTTATCCTTATTGTCGCCCTGTTGATTTTTGGGCCTAAGAACCTGCCGAAGCTCGGCAAGTCGCTTGGCTCTACCGTCAAGAACATCCGTGAGGGCATGGAAGGCGACAAGGGCGAGTCCAAGCAGGCCGAGGACGTTGTGGTCGAGGAGTCCGAGGAGGACAAGGAGATCGCTGACCTCGAGGCCAAGCTCGCTGCTGCCAAGAAAAAGAAGGCAGAGGACGGCGACGCGGACGCAGAGTAGTCCCATCCCTTTGGGGTGAGCACCTGACCGGCTTGCCCGCAGGCTAGCCGGTCTTTTTCGTTTTGTTGACAGTTGATCGTTACATCATAGTTGGGGAGATATCCGTATGGACGCAAGCCAGATCGTACTGACCGCTGAGGGCCGCCAGAAGCTCGTCGAGGAGCTCGCTTGGCGTGAAGGCGATTACGCCAAGGAGATCGTCGAGGACATCAAGGAAGCCCGCGCGTTCGGCGACCTTTCGGAGAACTCCGAGTACGATGCCGCCAAGGACAAGCAGGCCCAGAATGCTGCTCGCATCGCCGAGATTCAGGCTATTCTCGCCAACGCCCAGGTTGCTGCCACCACGGGTGATCTGACCGTCTCCATCGGTTCCACCGTTTCGTTGATTGATTCCAACGGTGAGGTCATGGAAGTCACGCTCGTCGGTACCACCGAGACCAACTCGCTCGAGCACAAGATTTCCAACGAGTCTCCGGTCGGCCACGCCATCATCGGTCACGGCGAGGGCGACTCCGTCGAGGTCGTTACGCCTTCTGGCAAGACCCGCGTCTACACCATCGCCAAGATCGCACGCTAGACCACGGTCCCGCGTAAAGGTATGTTTTCGCTCCCTGGGACCGAATCCTGGGGAGCGTTTTAGTTTGAGGAGCTAACTATGGCAGAGAACCAGAACGCCGCCGAGCAGGCATCGACGCTCAACGACGAGCGTGCCACGCGCCTGGCCAAGCGCGCCGCCCTGTTCGAGGCGGGCCAGAACCCGTATCCCGAGCACTCCGAGATCGAGGACTATGTCGCCGACATCGAGGCCAAGTATGCCGATCTCGCCGATGGCGAGGATACTGAGGACGTCGTAAAGATCGGCGGCCGCGTGGTTGCCAAGCGCGGTCAGGGCAAGATTATGTTCATCGTCGTCCGCGACGCGACTGGCGAGATTCAGCTGTTCTGCCGTATTAACGACATGGACGAGGCAGCCTGGAGCACGCTTAAGGCCCTCGACTTGGGCGATATCCTGGGCGTGACCGGCGTGGTCGTGCGCACCAAGCGCGGCCAGCTTTCCGTCGCTCCCAAGAGCGCGACCCTGCTCTCCAAGGCCGTTCGCCCGCTGCCCGAGAAGTTCCACGGCCTCTCCGACAAGGAGACCCGTTATCGTCAGCGTTACGTCGACCTCATTGCTAACGACGATGTTCGCGAGACCTTCCGCAAGCGCTCGCAGATCCTCTCTACCTTCCGTCGCTTTATGGAGTCCGACGGCTACATGGAGGTCGAGACCCCCATCCTGCAGACCATCCAGGGTGGCGCTACGGCTAAGCCGTTCATCACGCACTTCAACGCTCTCGATCAGGAATGCTATCTGCGCATTGCTACCGAGCTGCACCTCAAGCGCTGCATCGTCGGCGGTTTTGAGCGCGTCTTCGAGATCGGCCGCATCTTCCGTAACGAGGGTATGGACCTCACCCACAACCCCGAGTTCACCACGATGGAGGCCTACCGTGCCTTCTCCGATCTCGAGGGCATGAAGGCGCTTGCCCAGGGCGTCATCAAGGCTGCCAACAAGGCCATCGGCAACCCCGAGGTCATCGAGTACCAGGGCCAGACTATCGACCTGTCCGGTGAGTGGGCAAGCCGCCCCATGACCGATATCGTCTCTGACGTGCTCGGCAAGCAGGTCACCATCGACACGCCGGTTGAGGAGCTTGCTGCCGCCGCGCGCGAGAAGGGCCTGGAGATCAAGCCCGAGTGGACCGCCGGCAAGATCATCGCCGAGATCTATGACGAGCTGGGCGAGGACACCATCGTCAACCCCACCTTCGTGTGCGATTACCCCATCGAGGTTAGCCCGCTTGCCAAGCGCTTTGAGGATGACCCGCGCCTGACCCATCGCTTTGAGCTGGTTATCGCCGGTCACGAGTACGCCAACGCATTCTCCGAGCTTAACGACCCGGTCGACCAGGCTGAGCGCTTTGCTGCCCAGATGGCCGAGAAGGCGGGCGGCGACGACGAGGCCATGGAGTACGACGAGGACTACGTGCGCGCCCTCGAGTACGGCATGCCTCCCGCGGGCGGCATCGGCATCGGTATCGACCGCGTGGTCATGCTGCTCACCAACCAGGCTTCCATTCGCGACGTCCTGCTGTTCCCGCACATGAAGCCCGAGAAGGGTTTCCAGTCCGGTGCCGCTGCTGCCAAGGCTGCCGAGGCCGGCAACACCGCGAGCCCCTTCGTCAAGCCGCTCAAGCCCACGGTTGATTATTCCAAGATTGCCGTCGAGCCGCTGTTTGAGGAGTTCGTCGACTTTGATACCTTCTCCAAGAGCGACTTCCGCGCCGTGAAGGTCAAGGCATGCGAGGCCGTCAAGAAGTCCAAGAAGCTGCTGAACTTTACGCTCGATGACGGCACCGGCACCGACCGCACCATCCTCTCCGGCATTCACGATTATTACGAGCCCGAGGACCTGGTCGGCAAGACCCTACTCGCCATCACCAACCTGCCTCCGCGCAAGATGATGGGCATCCCCAGCTGTGGCATGCTCATCAGCGCCATCCACGAGGAGGAGGGCGAGGAGCGCCTCAACCTGATTCAGCTCGACGCTTCCATCCCTGCCGGCGCAAAGATGTACTA
>CAKTWE010000134.1 GCA_934630385.1 uncultured Collinsella sp. | reverse complement strand
CTTTTAAGGCTCTTGGAGCGACGGAGCGGGAAATCATCACCGACAAGGAAAGCGGCAAGAGCTTGGAGCGAGCGGGCTATCAGGCGCTTAAAAACGCCATGCTTCGGTGGGGTGATACGTTGGTCGTGAAATCCCTTGACCGTCTGAGCCGCAACAAGTGCGATATTAAAAATGAACTGCAATACTTCAAGGACAACGGCATTCGGCTGAAAGTCATTGACCTCCCAACAACCATGATGGAATTGCCGGAGGGGCAAGAGTGGGTTTTCGAGATGGTAAACAACATTCTGATTGAAGTGTTGGGAACTATCGCAGAACAGGAGCGCGAAACCATCCGCAAGCGTCAGGCCGAAGGCATTGAAACAGCAAAGCAGAACGGCAAGAAATTAGGCCGTCCCGCGCTGACGTTCCCTGCAAACTGGGACAGCGTTTATGCCTCTTGGAAAGCGGGCGAAATCACAGCAAAGACCGCTATGGAGCAGACAGGCACAAAAAGAACGAGCTTTTACAAGCTCGTCAATATGACGGAAAACAACTAAATAAGGACACACTTTTCAAAGGACACTTTTTCTCTTACTTTTGGACAGTGGCACAGCGGCGGGACACACCGTAAAACACTTGGACGCAAAAAGAGAGGGCGGAGCAAACGCCCCACCCTCTCGAAAGTGTCGGTTTTATGCGGTTTTTACTTGCCGAAATAACGCTTCAGCAGGCCGGCCAGAGCCTTGCCGTGGCGGGCCTCGTCGCGGGCCATCTCGTGAACAGTGTCGTGGATGGCATCCAGGTTCAGGGCCTTGGCGCGCTTGGCCAGGTCGGTCTTGCCGGCAGTGGCGCCGTTCTCGGCTTCCACCCGCATCTCCAGATTCTTCTTGGTGGAGTCGGTGACGACTTCGCCCAGGAGCTCGGCGAACTTGGCGGCGTGCTCGGCCTCCTCAAAGGCGGCCTTCTCCCAATACAGCCCGATCTCGGGATAGCCCTCGCGGTGAGCGACGCGGGCCATGGCCAGGTACATGCCGACCTCGGTGCACTCGCCCTGGAAGTTGGCGCGGAGATCGGCCTTGATATCCTCGGGGACATCGGAAGCGACGCCGACCACGTGCTCGGCGGCCCAGGTCATGTCACCGGACTGCTGGACGAACTTCTCGGCGGGAGCGCCGCACTGAGGACACTTCTCGGGAGCCTCGGGACCTTCGTGAACATAACCGCAAACGCTGCAAACATACTTCGCCATAGTAATTTACCTCCATAAATATAATGTGATTTTGAGTTTTTAATAATATCAGGCGCTCTGTGCGCCGGACTGACAGGAATGACACACGCCGGAAAACGTGATCCGGCAGTCTTCCACCGCGCCCGCCTCCGCCGCCTGCTCCAGCAGCGCTTCCGCAGGTTCTTGACCACTGCCATCCCCTCCGCAGCCATCATAACAACCGGGCGTTGTCGAATATAAATCTTTTTAGTTGTTTATTTCAATTGACAACTACTTTTCGTTGTTATATACTGTCGATAACACTCAAATCAACTGGAAGAAGGAGAGCAACATGAAAAAAATCATTTCGATTCTGTTGTCATTGGCCATGTGCCTGAGCTTTGCAGCTTGCGGAAATGGTTCCAGCCCGGCAGGCGAACCCACACAAACCAGTGCTCCATCCGGGAAATTCGAGATTTCTGAGGAAGGGAAAATCATTCTGACAAAAGAATTCCTGGGAAATTAGGAGCACAATCCCGAAGACGCGATTTCAAGCGCACTGGATTTCCGGCTTTTACGGAAGATGAACAGCGGCGCAGACGCACGAAACCAGGCTCGTCCGACCGGATGGGAGACAAAAGTCAAATTCAGTTCCTATGAGGTAACGGATATGGAATTCCTCGATGATTGCACCATCAGGGTTTATGGAAAGCTCTATGGAAAAACAGTGTATGATGATCCCGCGACCTGCACCTTTACCGTCGATGCGTACTTTGAAGAATACGCAAAAAACGAGTCCGGATATTCGGTTGATTTGGATAACTGGGTTCTGTGGGTCCACTACAGTATTGATTGAGGCAGACTTCTGTTTTGCCGCAAATAAAATCGGCACTTGCTTCATCGCATAGTTTGTGTTAGGAGGAAACGCAAATGAAGGGAAAGTATCTCTACAATCCAAAGCGACACACACTCCATATCAAAGGCTATTGTACACACACGAAGGGAATATACTCGGATTATATCCCCTTCGACAGTGAGGACGAAGCGCTTGCATATGACGGCCGATCAGTCAGTATGTGCAAGCTGTGTCAAAAAGAAAGAGAAAAGAGAATGAACGGAGGAAAATAGGATGACAGACTCTAATGAATCCATCATTATCAAGGGCGATTTTTCAAAGCAAAACATCCTCGCATTTAGTTTCTTGGGCGCAGCCGTTATTGCCCTTATTATTGCAGTTGTGCTGGGCAACGATATGCATTACGACGAAAGTTTTGTAGCGACATATATCGCGCCATCTTCCGGAGAAGGAAGCGCGGTGTGCTTTTATGCTTTCGTACTTCTTCTGATCGTTGGATTTTTTTGTATCATCCGAATGAACTTTTGTGAAATCACGGTAACAAGCACTCGGATCTACGGAAAGTCGGCATTTGGAAAAAGGGTCGATCTGCCTGTTGATATGATTTCTTCTATAGGCTCAGGCATCCCTAAGGGTATCAGCATCGCTACATCTTCCGGCCTGATCAAATTCTGGCTTCTAAACAACCGGCAAGAAGTCTACCGTGCCATCACGGACTTGCTCCAAAATCGGCAGCAGAAAAGCAATCCAACGATAGCACCAGCAAACGGAAGCATGGGTGACTTACGGGAACTCAAGGCGTTGTTGGATCAAGGCGTCATTACCCAGGAAGAATTTGACGCGAAGAAAAAGCAGTTATTGGGCCTGTAATTCGTCATATCTTAGGAGCGGGGCGCGTATCCCGCTCCTTTTCTAATCTGTTCGCAAGAGTGTACCTTTACAAACACACAAAAACAGCGCAAAATCTTTGTTTATAAAACTCTAAAATCATTTTACAGACATATTCGTAAATATATTTACATTTGCGAACATCTGTGATAAAATACGAACAGATAAAACAAGGGGGGACACGACATGGACAGCCGCACCTATTACTACGCCAGAGTATCGAGCAAGGAGCAAAACCTTGACCGCCAGATTGCAGCTTTTAAGGCTCTTGGAGCGACGGAGCGGGAAATCATCACCGACAAGGACAGCGGCAAGAGCTTGGAGCGAGCGGGCTATCAGGCGCT
>CAKTWE010000133.1 GCA_934630385.1 uncultured Collinsella sp. | reverse complement strand
ACGCCTGAGATTTTACCACGGCGTACCCGAGCATAAACGTTCGTTTGTTCACGAATATCGTCCAAACAGACTTTTTTTGACCGTTTGCCCTACGGAATTGACCCGTTGGGGAAAAATAGCTTGACGTTTGGACGCTTCTCGTGCTTCAAAAGCCGACTATTAAGCTACATCTGCATGAAAGGGTTCTGCATGAGCTCGCGTGCCATGGTGGTCGAATCGCCATGGCCCGTTAAGCAAACGGTATCGGGCGGGAGAAGCCGGGCGAGCTTGGAGAGCGAGCGCAGGATCGCCGCCTCGTCTCCTCCAGAAAGATCGGTGCGGCCATGCCCACCCGGGAATAGCGTGTCGCCCACAAAGGCAATGTTCCCCTGCTCAGTGGCGGCGAACAGAACGATGCCGCCCGGTGTGTGCCCGGGCACCTCAATTACCTGCAGGCAAATGTCGCCCAGCTCAATGGTGTCGCCCTCGGCAAGCAGCCGCGTCGGCTCACCTGGATCGGGCGTCTCGATGCCCCACATCGCTCGCTGCTCCTCGATATTCGCATGCGGCACTGCTGCGTCCTTGCCACACAGCTCGTACAGGGCGTCGGCGCCAACGGCGGCCCGAACTCCAGCGACACCGCCAACATGGTCGGCGTGACCGTGCGTGCAAACGGCGCCGAGCACCTGCACATCGGGGTGTTCGGCTCGAATATGCTCCACCAAGCGCTCGCCTTCCCATGCGGGGTCGATAATCACGCACTCATTGTCCGAAATGACAGCATAGCTATTGGTCTGAATGGGACCGTTTACGAGCGTCTCGATCTCGACCGATCCCTTGGGAGTTAAATCCAAGGACACAGCACTCATGTCCCTCTCCTCTCTATAGAACTCGAGGCATCAAACGATGCCTCGAGTGTAGCGAATATCGATAATGTGGCACGTTCGTCGCGACTAAACGCGGCGCTTAAGCTGGGCTCCGCCCTCGCCGGGCATCAAGCGGCGTGCGTCATAGACCGAGTCAACGCTGCTGATAGAGGCCAGCAGCGGATCCAGACCGCTCGCGTCTGAGATCTCGACCATAAAGCGCAGGGTTGCAATACCCTCGCGGTTGGTCGACGTGGCGGCAGAAAGGATATTGCCACCCGCATCGCCAATGGCAATGGTGACATCCTTGAGCAGGCCCATGCGGTCCAGGCACTCGACCACGATCTCGACCTGGAAGAGGGTGTCAGCAGCGCCGTCCCATTCCACATCGATCATGCGCTCGGGATGCTCCATAAGACCCTTGACGTTGGGGCAGTTGGCGCGATGCACCGAAACACCACGACCGCGCGTGATGAAGCCGACGATGTCGTCGCCCGTCACGGGGTTGCAGCAATGGGCCAGACGGACCAGCAGGCCGCTGTTGCTCTCGCCCTTGACGATAATGCCGTTGCTGGCGCTCTTGCCGCGCTTTTGCGGCTTGCGGTTGGAGCCGCGGGCAGGCTGCTTGACGACCTCGGCAATGGCTTCGGCCTTGGTGAGCTGTTCCTCGGGTTTGGGGTCCAAGATTTGCTCGACCTTATTGCCAACGGCACGTGGGGCGACTTTGCCCGCACCAACGGCGGCGAACAGGTCCTCGAGCTGCTTGTAGTTAAACTGTTCCGCCACGGCGTTGAGCGCACGCGTGGATCGCGGCGTAGAGATGCCATACCCGCGCTTGCGCAGGTCCTTAGCCAGAATGTCACGGCCGGCAGCAGCGTCATCGTCTTTGGTCGCGGCGGCGAAGTAGCGGCGGATCTTTGACTTGGCGGAAGGTGTCTTAACGATCTTGAGCCAATCACGCGACGGCTTGGAGCTCTTGTTGGTCAGAATCTCGACACGGTCGCCCGTCTTGATCTCGTGCGTGAGCGGGGCCACCGCACCGTTGATCTTAGCGCCGACACAGTGGTTGCCCACCTCGGTATGAACGGCATAGGCAAAGTCGAGCGGCGTGGAGCCGGCACGAAGCGCCATGACCTCGCCCTTGGGCGTAAAGACGAAGATCTCCTGATCGAACAGATCGACCTTCAGCGAATGCAGGTATTCCTTGGCGTCGGTGATCTCATCAGACGCAGCCCAATCGAGCGAATGTTTGAGCCAGTTAATCTGGTCGTCCAAGCGCTGGGCATCATTGGTCTTAGACGCAGACGATCCGCCCGACTTCTTATAGAGCCAGTGAGCGGCAATACCGTACTCGGCCTGCTCGTGCATCTCGTAGGTACGAATCTGAATCTCGAGCGGACGAGCCGTGGGGCCGATAACCGTCGTGTGGAGCGACTGGTAGTTATTGACCTTGGGCATGGCGATATAGTCTTTGAAGCGACCGGGCATGGGGTGCCACAGCGTATGCACCGCGCCAAGCGTGGAGTAGCAATCGCGCACCGAATGCGTGATGACGCGCAGTGCCACCAGGTCGTAGATCTCGGAGAATTCCTTGCCCTTGCGCTTCATCTTTTGGTAGATGGACCAATAGTGCTTGGAACGGCCGTTGATCTGGAAGTCCTCCAGGCCAATGCGGTTAAGCTCGTCGGTGAGCGTCTTGATAGTCTCGGCCAGATAGCGTTCACGGACCTCGCGCGACTCCGCCACCATGCGCGCGATGCGTTGGTAGGCGTCGGGTTCAAGGTAGAAGAAGGACAGGTCCTCGAGCTCCCATTTAATTGAGCTCATGCCCAGACGGTCGGCCAGGGGCGCATACACGTCCATGGTCTCGCGGGCCTTAAACAGGCGACGGTCCTCACGCAGGGCTGCAAGGGTGCGCATGTTGTGCAGACGGTCGGCAAGCTTAACGATGATGACGCGGATGTCCTTGGACATGGCGAGGAACATCTTGCGCAGCGTAAGCGCCTGCTTCTCGTCAATGCTGTCGACTTCGATGTTGGTGAGCTTGGTCACGCCATCGACGAGCTCGGCCACCGTATCGCCAAACAGGCCGGAAACATCGGCAAGCGAGGTCTCGGTATCCTCGACGGTATCGTGCAGCAGCGCGGCGCACACCACATCGCAGTCCATCTTGAGATCGGCCAAAATGATGGCCACCTCGACGGGATGGTTGATGTACATCTCACCCGAGCGGCGCTTTTGGTTGCAGTGCTTCTCGGCAGCAAAGCAATAGGCCTGCTCCACCTTAGAAAAGTCGTCCTCATTCATATATTTGAGGCACAGGCGCTCCAGCTTGTCGTAGCTGTCCGCCATAATCTCGGGCGGCAGCTCATCGGCATGCTTATAGTGCTCCATCTCCGAAAACGGCTGGAGGGTGGAATCATGGGCGGTACGGGCTGCGGCATCCATCGAGGTCCCCTTCCCCTAGGCCCGCGGTACGATCGGGCGGTTAACTTTGGCTAGCATATCAGAAGCGCACG
>CAKTWE010000132.1 GCA_934630385.1 uncultured Collinsella sp. | reverse complement strand
ATCGACATACCGCAGGTCACCGAGGTAATGGCCAAAAACAGAATCATCGCGATGACGCCCATCGAAAAGCACACCGTATTGACCTTGGCCGAAAGCTGACGCACGGTAAACATATTGAGGCCGCGCCAATACACGCTGCGCAGGCTCTGCAGCAGCTTGATGAGCATGCCCGAGAGTCCCCAAAACAGGGCAAAGGTGCCCACTGTAACCATAGCGGTCGTAATGCCAAACTGGTTCATGGCCTCTTGCAGCTTGCTGTCCGTCGCGGTTAGCGGGAACCCATCGCGTAGCAGACGGTAATAGGCCACGCCCACAAGCGCCACGCCCACGGCAAAGATGGCAATCGCGATCCAGGGGTTGCGTGTCTTGATGCTCTCGTTGCGACGCTCGGCACCCATAAGCTCGATGAGTTTGGTACGACGCACGGCACGAAGGTTCAGCAGTAGCGTGAGCACAAACATTACGAGCATGCAGGCAAGGGTCAGGTTGAACGCATGCACCGAGAAAAAGAAGTGGAAATTGGCGATCTGTGTCTTAAAGAGTGAGGCCGTAAAGAATGTCATAAGCTGGGAGAGTCCCACACCCAGCACAATGCCGACGACAAAGGCAACGACCGATACTATCACGGTCTCGAGCGCCATGATCGTGGCGACGCGCCCGCGCCCCATGCCGAGCACCTGGTACAGGCCAAACTCCTTTTTACGGCGTTTCATGATGAAGTTATTGGCATACACCATCAAAAAGGCCATGACACCGGCCAAAAAGTACGTCAGGTCGCCGAGCATGCTGCCCATTACCTGCGCCAAGCCCTTTTCATCGATTCCGGCGATGTCGACCTGCATCGAGATGGTGTTAAAGGCATAGAAGACCGTGACGCCCAGGGTGAGCGTCAAAAGGTAGACGAGGTAGTCGCGGCCGGCGCGGCGGACGTTGCCCCAAGCGAGTTTACAGAGCATCGGAGCCCTCACCGCCCATCATGGCAACGACCTCCATAATGCGGTCGAAAAACTCTCGGCGGTCGGTGTCGCCGCGGCGCAGCTCGGTGAAGATCTTGCCGTCGCGGATAAACAACACGCGGCTCGTGTAGCTGGCAGCAAAGCTGTCATGCGTGACCATGAGCACGGTGGCGCGCAGGCGGCGATTGAGGGCCTCCAGGCTCTCGAGCAGCAGGCGGGCGCTCTTGGAATCGAGGGCGCCGGTGGGCTCGTCGGCCATGATCATGGTGGGGTCGGTGACGAGCGCGCGAGCCGCGGCAACGCGCTGCTGCTGACCGCCGGACATCTGGTAGGGATACTTGTCGAGCACCTGGCTGATGGACAGGCGCGCGGCCACATCCTGCACGCGGGTCGAGATCTCTGCCGAGTTTGTGCGGGCGATGGTGAGCGGCAGGGCGATGTTCTCGCGTGCCGTGAGCGTATCGAGCAGGTTGGAGTCCTGGAAGATAAAGCCGAGCTCCTCGCGGCGGAACTGCGAAAGCTTAGCCTGCTTCATGCGCGTCACGTCCTGCCCGTTGATGCGGATCGTGCCACTTGTGGCGCTATCGATGGTCGACACGCAGTTGAGCAACGTCGACTTGCCCGAGCCCGAAGCGCCCATGATGCCAACGAATTCACCGCGGTTGACGGTAAAGCTGACGTCGTTGAGCGCGCGGGTCACGTTGCCTAGCGCTCCGTATACCTTTTCGAGATGCGCGACCTCCAGTACCGGGGTCGCCATGTGCGTGGTTTGCATACCGAGTCCTTTCTTGCAATTAGTCTACGGCATCTATAGTCGCAAGAAGACGAGTCGGCTACCATCGATATGGCTTACGCTTGCCTTACCGTTGTGTAAGGTACGGGTAGCTAGCCTGTCACTTGTTGATGTTGAGAGAGGACTCCTGTTGAAGACTGTTCATGTTGCCGCTGGGATCATTCGCAAGGAAGGATCCGACGAGCTACTGGCCGTGCAGCGCGGCTACGGCGACATGCAGGGACTTTGGGAGTTCCCAGGCGGCAAGCTCATGCGCGGCGAGACGCCCGAAGACGCCGTGCGCCGCGAGCTCATGGAAGAGCTGCAGGTAAAAGTCACCAACCTACGCGATTTCTACACCGTTGAGTATGACTACCCCGATTTCCATCTCTCCATGGAGTGCTACTACTGCTCGCTCGCCGATGAATCCGATGAGCCTCAGAAGCGCGACCGCCAGCTCGATATCCGCTGGATTCCGCGCACCTCGCTTGCCACGGTTGAGTGGATGCCCGCCGACAAAGGGCTCATTGATGCCCTGATTGAGCTGAAGGAAGATCGGCTCGAAGCCAACAGCACTGCCAAAGATGCCGAGGCCGCCACGAACGAACACCCCGCCACCAAACCCAAGCGCGCACCTAAGCGCCGCAGCAAAAAGCGTCCCAAACCAGGTCTGCTCGACGGCATCGATACCTCGGACCTTTCCGCCGACGAGCGCGAACTGGTGCGCCGTCGCGCTGCCATCAAAAAGTCCATGAAGGGCAACAAGCGTGCGAACACCAAACCCGAGCTGCTCGTTCGCCAGCGCCTGCGCGCCGCAGGCCTTACGGGATACCGTCTGGAATGGAAAGTGCCCGGAAAACCCGACATCGCCTTCCCCGGCCGCAAGATCGCCATCTTCGTCAATGGTTGCTTTTGGCATCGCTGCCCTAAGTGCAATCCGAGCCAGCCCAAGCGCAATGTTGAGTTTTGGGAGGCAAAGTTCCGTCGCAACGTCGAGCGCGACCGCGCTGCCGTGGCAGCACTCACTCAAATGGGCTGGACACCCATAACCATCTGGGAATGCGAGCTCAAAAAAGACCGCATCGACGCCACCATGGAAAAGGTCATCGAGCAGGTGCGCGCCACAGAGCCGCAGCGCTAACAGCGAGCATTCACACGCTCCGTACGTCCGCGCCACATCCACGTCACAAACCTTAGAAAGCCCTTAAGCCCAAAACCTTTCAAGAGTGTTACTCAATACCTCTGACCTGCAGTTTCATCGTAACACCAAACCAGGTTAAGCCTTTCTTTAGCGCTTCTTTGCGGCAGCCGCGGCATAATACTGCCAACGCACGGGACCTAGCAACACACCCCGTGCGCAACCTTTTGGTGGACATCGAGGAGGCCGCATAAGCATGCATTCTTCCAATGACGCAGCACAGCAGCCATCCCTAAAACATGCAAACCTTTTCTCCTTCCCCCCGACACAGAGAAACGGCCTCCTCGACTCCCCAACCTCACAGCAAAAACGCTCAACCGATCAAAGCCTCAACCTGCAGGCCTCATTGAAAAAGCTCCAGGCGTCGCTAGACAAAGCATTCCCCAACCAAGCAAGGGCATACTAACCCCTCATCAACAAAGCGCCCCGCGCGCCCCATCCTTTCCGCCCCAACGCCACAAGGGCGATTGAGCAGGGCCGT
>CAKTWE010000131.1 GCA_934630385.1 uncultured Collinsella sp. | reverse complement strand
ATGTGCTTACGGGTGGCGAGCTACCCGCCATGGTCGTTGCCGATGCCGTCGTACGCCTCATTCCCGGCGCCCTGGGCGACGAGATGAGCAACGTGGACGAGTCGTTCTCGACCGCCGAGGACGGTGGCCTGCTCGAGTACGCGCAGTATACCCGCCCCGCCGAGTTCAATGGCCAAGGTGTTCCTCCGGTGCTCGTGAGCGGCGACCACGCTAAGGTCGATGCCTGGCGCCGCAAGAATGCCATCGAGCGCACCTGTCGCTGGCGTCCCGATCTGATCGAGACGGCGCGCCTTACGCCCCAGGAGCGCGCGTACGCGCAAGAGATTCTGGACGCTTCCTATTCGCAGAGCGAGGAGTGAGAATGGTTCCATCGCAGCATTCTGCCCTGAGGGGCGCCTTTGAGTGGATTGCGGTCGTCCTAATCGCGCTCGCCGCCACCTTCTTGATCCGCTCGTTTGTGATCGAACCCTTTGTGGTGCCCACCGGCTCTATGGAGTCCACGATCGAGATTGGCGACCAGATCCTGGCGCAAAAGGTGAGCCTCGAGCTCGGCCAGCCTGTCAAGCAGGGCGATATCGTGGTGTTCCACAACCCCGATGGCACCTCCGAGCATGATGTGCTGGTGAAGCGCGTCATTGCCACGGCCGGCCAGACCGTTGACCTGCAGGATGGCAAGGTCGTCGTCGACGGCCAAGTACTCGACGAGGACTATACGACCGGCATGAGCTGGCCGCTTTCGGTCCAGGCGCCCGCCGCCCAGGTGAGTTATCCCTACACCGTCCCCGACGACTGCGTGTGGGTGATGGGCGACAACCGCGAGAACTCAGCCGACTCACGCTACTTTGGCCCGGTCGACCGCTCGGATCTGATCGCCGTGGCGCTCGTGCGTTACTGGCCGCTCAACCGTCTGGGCGCTATCGACTAAAAACCGCTATAGTACAGTACCTAACCGTGTAATCGTTTCGACGAGGGGATATTAGAGGCATGAACGCTTCATCGCTTTCCTTCCAAGACATCATCCTGCGCCTCCAGCAGTACTGGGGCGAGCAGGGCTGCGTCATTATGCAGCCCTATGACTCCGAGGTCGGTGCCGGTACCTTCCATACCGCGACCACGCTGCGCTCGCTCGGTCCCGCCGAATGGCGCACCTGCTATGCGCAGCCCTGCCGCCGTCCCGCCGACGGCCGCTACGGCGAGAACCCTAACCGCATGCAGCACTACTATCAGTTCCAGGTGCTCATTAAGCCCTCTCCGGTTAATGCTCAGGAGCTTTACCTGGGGTCTCTTGCTGCCATTGGCCTGGACCCCAACGACCATGACGTCCGTTTTGTCGAGGACGACTGGGAGAGCCCGACGCTGGGCGCCTGGGGCCTTGGCTGGGAGGTCTGGCTCAACGGCATGGAGGTCACGCAGTTCACGTACTTCCAGCAGGTGGGCGGTATCGAGGTCGACCCCGTGCCCGTCGAGATCACCTATGGCCTGGAGCGTATCGCCATGTACGCTCAGGGCGTCAACTCGGTCTACGACCTGGTGTGGAGCTACCTGCCCGACGGCACGCCCATGACCTATGGCGACGTGTTCCTCGAGAACGAGCGCGAGTTCAGTGCCTATAACTTTGAGGTCGCCAACGTCGAGATGATGCGTCAGAAGTTTGACGACTACGAGGCCGAGTGCCATTCCTGCCTGGAGCGAAAGCTGCCGCTGCCGGCGTACGACTGTGTCATGAAGTGCAGCCACGCCTTCAACCTGCTCGATGCCCGCGGTGCCCTGTCCGCGGTCGAGCGTGCCAACTACATCCTGCGCGTCCGCGCCGTCGCCAAGGCGTGCTGCGAGGCCTACATGGCCGAGGTCGCCGGAGTCAACGAGAATGCCGACCAGGAAGGCGAGGTGGCGTAAGCCATGGCAGACGCTAAGGATTTCCTGTTTGAGATTGGTACGGAGGAAATGCCCTCCGCACCGTTGAACAATGCCGTCAAGCAGCTTGGCACCATGATCGCCAAGGGCCTCGACGAGGCCGGTCTGGCCCATGGCGAGGTCCGCGTGATCTCGAGCCCGCGTCGTCTGGCTGCGCTCGTGGCCAACGTCGCCACTGCGACCGATGAGGTCCATGAGGTCAAGCGCGGCCCCGCGGCAAACATTGCCTTTGATGCCGACGGCAACGCCACCAAGGCTGCCCAGGGTTTTGCCCGCAAGTGCGGTGTGGCTGCCGAGGACCTGGTCCGTCGTGAGGACACCGACGGCCGCGAGTACGTGTTCGCCGAGAAGAACATTCCCTCCGTACCGGCTACTCCGATCCTGACGGCTCTGTGCGAGAAGACTATTGCCGGTCTGCAGTGGCCCAACTACCGTAGCCAGCGCTGGGGCCACGAGCACGCTACGTTTGTGCGTCCGGTCCGTTGGATTTGCTGCCTTTTGGGCGAGGACGTCGTGCCTGTGTCGTTTGCCGACGTGACGAGTGGCAACACCACGCGTGGTCATCGCGTACTTGGCCCTGGTGACCATGTGGTCGCCAGCCCCGCCGTCTACGAGCAGGTGCTCGAGGACGCCGGCGTGCTTTCTGCCGAGCGTCGTCGTGAGGCCATCCTTGCCGGTATCTCCGAGGTCGAGGCCGCTCGCCCTGGCTGCCATGTCGACACGCCCAAGAAGGTCTTCGAAGAGGTCATCAACCTCTGCGAGTGGCCGACGGTGCTCGTTGGCACCTTCGACGAGGAGTTCCTCAAGGTCCCGCATGAGATTATCTGCGAGTCTATGCTCACCAACCAGCGCTACTTCCCGATCTATGACGGCGAGGGCAAACTCACGCGTGAGTTCGTGGTCGTTTCCAACAGCAAGCCCGAGAATGCCGAGCGCGTGATCGACGGTAACGAGCGCGTCGTGCGCGCCCGTCTGGACGACGCAAAGTTCTTCTACGAGGAGGACCTGAAGATCTCCCTCGACGAGTTCCGTGAGCGCCTGGCCAAGGTCGCTTTCCAGGAGAAGCTCGGTAGTGTGCTTGCCAAGTCCGAGCGTATTGAGCAGCTCGCGCTTGCGATTGCCCGTGAGGCACACCTGGGTGCTCACCTGGCAGCCGACGCCGGCCGTGCCGCGCACCTGTGCAAGGCCGACCTGGTTTCTAACGCCGTCGTCGAGTTCACGAGCCAGCAGGGCGTGATGGGCGGTTATTACGCGACCGCGATGGGGGAGAACGACGAGGTCGCCCATGCCATCCGCGATCACTATCGTCCCCGCTTTGCCGGCGATGATCTGCCCGAGGGCACCGCTGGCTGCATCGTGGCCTGCGCCGACAAGCTCGATACCATCGCCGGTATCTTTGCCATCGGCGAGCCCCCGACCGGCTCTTCCGACCCGTACGCGCTGCGTCGCGCCGCCATCGGCATCATCAACATCCTGCGCGATCGCCTGCCGATTGACCCCACGTCGCTGATCGACTTCGCCCTTGAGCTCTATAG
>CAKTWE010000130.1 GCA_934630385.1 uncultured Collinsella sp. | reverse complement strand
CCATTATGGTCGGCCTGTTCCAGGGTGGCGTGCAGGCGCTCAGCCGTAGCTACTTTGGCCGCATTATCCCCAAGGAAAAGTCCAACGAGTACTATGGCTTCTTTGACATCTTTGGTCGTTATGCAAGCGTTATGGGCACCTTCCTGGTGTCGGTCGTCACCTCGCTGACCGGCAACCCGTCGCTGGGCGTTCTTTCCATTGGCGTGCTGCTGGTCGTTGGCTTTATGCTGCTGGTCCGCCTGTCCCGCATGACTCGGGCGGCAGAGCATGCCGCATAGGAGCGAGCGGCTATTGTGCCTGTCCGCGGTACTCTTTTGGGGTTATCCACAATAAACATTGCGACTTGCGAGCAATGATTAGCCCAAGTGGGTATGATGGAGTCAGCTAGGTCGCGGGGCGTCGCCTGTGTTTGGCGGCGTCCCGTTTTTTGTGCTGCAGGGAGGGAAAGCATGAACGCCACGGTTGTGATTCCAACATATTGGGCGGGCGATGATGCCCATGCAAACGCTCCCGGCGTCTATGACCACTCGACGAAGCTCAACGCCACCAATCCCGAGCTCGACCGCTGCCTGGCCTCGCTCGAGCAGGTGCGCGACATTCCGAGGATTATCCTTTTGGTGGTCTGCCCCATCTCGGCTACGGCCGATGTGTCGAAGCGCATCCACGAAATCGTCGGCGCGCACCCTACGCTCAAAGTCACCGTGGTAACCAACACCCAAGCATCGCGTATCGCCGACCGTGTGGCGCAGATTGCTCCCAAGGGCTCGGGCGAGTGCGTGAGCCTGCGCGGATACGGCGCCATTCGCAATATGGGGCTTGCCTGCGCGGCGGTGCTGGGGCACGACGCGGTTGTGTTTTTGGATGACGACGAGACCGTTATCGATGCCGACTTTATGAAGCGCGCGACCTATGCGCTGGGCCAGCAGACGCGTCAGGGCCTGCCGATTTTGGTTAAGAGCGGTTACTTTTACGATCGCGGCGGATCGCCGCTGGCTCCCACGGACAAAGTGGGCATTTGCCATCGCTGGTGGACCAAGCGTATCGAGTTTAATCGTTGGATGAAAAAGGCACTCTCGGGCACCCGTATCTCGCGTTCAAACTACGTATGCGGCGGCCTTATGGCGCTTCATGCCCGCGCCTTTACCCGTGTGGCATTTGACCCGTTTATCACCCGAGGTGAGGACCTGGATTACCTCTTTAACATGCGCATGTTTGGCTACGACGTGTGGTTCGATAACGAGTGGACCGTGCGCCATCTGCCGCCCGAGTCCGAGAAGCGCTCGCCGCGTTTTATGCAGGATGTGTACCGTTGGTACTACGAGCGTGACAAGCTGACATTTGCCGCGCACCAGCAGGAGCTCGTTCCCGTCACGGCCGCGTCGCTCATGCCCTATCCGGGTCCGTGGATTTCGCGCGAGCTCGACGACCGCGTGCGCAAGACCGCCATGGTTCGCAGCATGTTTACCCGCGAGCACGAGGGGTATCTACGCATTTGGCGCCACGGTATTGACGAGGCCAAGACCTACGCGCGCCAAAACGCTGCAAGCTACCTGCGTTTCCAGAGCTTCTGGCCCAAGATCATGGATGGGCTCTGGCGCGACGCACAACTGACCAGCATCCTGGAGGGGACTGAATGATCGACCGCCGCGCCCAGCGCGATAACTCAATATCAATCTTTCGCGTGATCGCCGTTGTCTGCGCTATTTGCGTGCTGGCGTACTTTATTTTTGCCCTGGCGACTGGGATTGAGCCAATCGCGACCGTGGTCGCCTGCGCACTGCTGTGTATCTTTCTGTGCATTTTTATCTATTTGACGCTCAATCCCGATTCGGTGCGCTCGCAGTACACCGAGGAGACGCTCTCGGTGGCCTCTGCCATGCTCGAGGACATCAAAGGCGGCTTGACGCAGGAGTCGGCGCGTCTGGTGTGCCAGCGCATTTTGCCCGAGACGCGTGCCATGACGGTTGCCATTACCGACGAGAGCAACGTGCTGGCCTGCGCGGGCGAGCTTGAGGAAAAGCTGCTGCCCGATTCGCCCATCCACACACTTGCCACGCGCTACGTCATCGAGCACGGTATCGTCCAGTCGTTCAATCGCGTGGTGGACGTGGTGGGCTCGGACGGCTCGCACAACCATGTTCCTGCCGGTATCATCGCGCCCATCAAGGTGGGCGACCGCACCGTCGGCACGCTCAAGTTCTACTATAAGACCCCACGTGCCGTCGACCGCACCCAGTACGCGCTTGCCTCGGGTTTTGCCGAGATCCTGTCCACACAGCTCGCCATCCACGAGCTCGAGGTGCAAAAGGAGCTCACGGCTCGTGCCGAGGTGCGTGCCCTGCAGGCGCAGATCAACCCGCACTTCCTGTTCAATACGCTCAACACCATCGCGTCGTTTACGCGTACCGACCCGCTGCGCGCCCGCGAGTTGCTGCGCGAGTTCTCCTCGTTCTATCGCGCCACGCTCGACAATTCGGGCTCGCTCATTCCCGTGTCGCGCGAGGTCGCACAGACCAAGCGCTACCTGACGTTTGAGAAGGCGCGCTTTGGCGATGATCGCGTGCTGGCGACCTTCGATGTGTCCGAGGACGTCGAGGACACGCTGGTGCCGGCATTTGTGATTCAGCCGATCGTCGAGAATGCCGTGCGTCACGGTATGGGTGATGACGATGCACTGAGAATCGACGTGTCGGTCCACACGGATGGCGACGATGCGATTTTGATTGCGGTCGCCGATAACGGCGTGGGCATGGATGAAGGCACCGCTGCCAGACTGTTTGACGAGCGTTCTGCCCGTCCCGACGCCAACTCCCCACAGGGTGGCGGCGCCGGTGTGGCCATGCACAATATTTCGGAGCGCATCCATCGCTTTTATGGACCGCATTCCTATACGCGCGTCGAATCGGCGCCGGGCAAGGGCACTAAAGTGCTCCTGCATCTCGATTTGTCGGAGAGCATCTTCGACATTCAAGAGTAGAATGAGTGGTTACGGGTTTAACGCCAGTTGGCGGATGCCCGACGTAGTTAGTTGACGAAAGGTTTTATCCCTATGCTGCGTGCGATGATTGTGGATGATGAGGCCCCGGCCCGTTCGGAACTTCGCTTCTTGCTCGAGCAGACGGGCAAGATCGGCACGATCACAGAAGCGTCGAGCGTTCGCTCAGCCATCGAGATGCTTATGGAGAGCCGCGTCGATGTCGTGTTCCTCGATATTTCGATGCCTGGCGCTTCGGGTCTACAACTTGCCGAGGCGCTGCACAAGCTCAAGAATCCGCCGGCGATTGTGTTTGTAACCGCATACAGCGATCATGCGGTCGAGGCGTTTGACGTGGATGCCGTCGACTATCTGATGAAGCCGGTCGAGGAGGCTCGCCTGGATCGAGCGATCGATAAGGTTATGCAACGCGCTAAGCCTGTCACGGACAGCAAGGTGACCATCGAGCGCATCCCGGTGGAAA
>CAKTWE010000129.1 GCA_934630385.1 uncultured Collinsella sp. | reverse complement strand
GCCGGCATGGGCGATGTGGCCATCTGCACCGAGATGGGTCGCTTTATGATGGGGCCCTACGGCTGCCTGGTCACCAAGGCCATCCACGAGAAGCAGATCTACAAGGACTATATCGGTGTTGATGCAAGCGCCGTCGATCTGATCCGCCCTGCCATGTACGGCGCTTACCACCACGTTACGGTGATGGGTCAGCCGGGTGGCGCCGACAAGACCACAGCACCCGTTACGGACACCTACGACATCACGGGCAACCTATGCGAGAATAACGACAAGTTCGCCATCGATCGCGAGTTGCCACATATCGATATGGGTGATGTGCTCGTGATCCACGATACCGGCGCGCATGGCTACTCCATGGGCTATAACTACAACGGCCGTCTGCGCTCCGCCGAGGTGCTGCTGCGTCCCGATGGCTCGGCCGAGCTCATCCGCCGCGCCGAGCGCCCGGGCGATTATTTTGCCACGCTCGACGTGCTGCCGAGCGGCCGAGAGCTGCTGGCCAAGTCGCGCGCCGAAAGTGCCCGCCGTCGCGCCCAAGACGAGCGCTTGGCCGTCGCCACCCAATGGAACAAACGCATCCAGATCGCGGACGCGAAGGAGAAGAACATGGACATCCGCAATCTTGAAGGCTCAATCGTCGCCCTTGTTACGCCGTTTAAAAAGGACGGCAGTGTCGACTTTGACGCACTCGGGCGCCTTATCGATTTCCACCTGCAAAACGGCACCGACGCCATCCTCACCCTGGGCACCACCGGCGAGAGCGCCACGATGACCGATGACGAGGACAACTCCGTTGTCGCCGCCGTGGTCAAGCATGTTGCAGGCCGCGTCCCCGTCATCGCCGGCTCTGGCTCCAACTCCACGCAAACCATGCTCACCAAGTCGCTCACTTACCAGGGCCTGGGCGCCGATGGTCTGCTGCTCATTACCCCCTACTACAACAAGTCTAATGAAGAGGGCATCTACCAGCACTTTAAGACCGTCGCCGATGCGGTGGACATCCCCTGCATCCTGTACAACATCCCCGGCCGCTGCGGCTGCGGCATCAGCGAGCGCAACGTAGAGCGCTTGGCCGCGCACCCCAACATCATGGGTATTAAAGAGGCCTCGGGCAACGTCGCCTACGCGGCCAAGATCGCCCACCTGCTGTCCGACGACTTCCGCATGTACTCGGGCGAGGACGCACTTACCGTACCGCTCATGAGCCTGGGCGCCTCGGGCACCATCAGCGTGTGGGCCGATGTTCAACCGCAGCTCGTGCACGACATGTGCCGCGCCTATCTGGACGGCGACGTGGAGCGCGCCCGCAATATCCAGATTGCCGGTCAACCGCTCATCAACGCCCTCTTTAGCGAGGTCAACCCCATCCCCGTCAAGGAAGCGCTCGCCCAGATGGGTATGATCGAGGCAAACTACCGTATGCCGCTGTGCCCCATGGCAGACGACACGCGCGCTGCACTTACCGATGCTCTGAAGGGAGCTGGTCTGCTTGATTAAGACCGTCATTATGGGAACGGGCCGCATGGGCTCGCTCATCCGCACTACCGCCGAGGGCGTTGTCGACGCCGCCGGTCAGCCCGTTTTTGATATCGTGGCCCAGATTGGCTTCGATTTGAGCGAGCTCGAGAACGCACCGGTTGCCGATGTGATTATCGACTTCTCAAACGTCGTGACCTTCGACGCCGTCGTCGCCTATGTCGAGCGCACGGGCGCGGCGTTAGTCTCGGGCACCACAGGCTACACCCCCGAGCAGATGGACCGCCTGCGTGAGCTGGGCCAGAACACCCGCGTCATGCACTCCGGCAATTACTCCATCGGTATCGCAGCCCTGCGTCATCTGGTAGCACAGGCCACACGCGAGCTACCGGGCTTTGACTGCGAAATCGTCGAGACGCACCATAACCAAAAAGTCGACGCCCCCAGCGGCACTGCCAAGTTGTTGCTCGACGCCGTCGTCGAAGCTGAGCCCGAGGCAGGTTACCACCCCGTCTATGGACGCGAGGGCATGTGCAGCGCGCGCGACCCCAAGGAAATCGGCATGCACTCGCTGCGCGGCGGCACCGTCGCCGGCGTGCACGAGGTGAGTTTCTTTGGCCAGGACGAGGAGGTCACGCTCACCCACCGCGCCACGAGCCGTCAGATCTTCGTCAACGGCGCCTTGGCAGCCGCGCAAAAGCTCGTCACCCGCGAACCCGGCTTCTATACGTTCGACCAGGTCATGTTTGCCTAACCAGGTATCAACCGAATCCACCCAAAGGAGAGACAGCATATGAGCAACGCAGCCGAGATGGATGCACAGGAGATTATCAACTACATCACCACAGCACCTAAAAAGACGCCCGTCAAACTGTACGTGCGCGAGAAGCCGGGCATGAAGGTCCAGTGGGGCAATGCGCACGTCTACGGCGGCCGTCGTGGCAAGACCGTCTTTGGTGACTGGGATGAGCTCAAGGCAATCCTCGACGCCAACGCCGACTCCATCGACTACTACGACGTAGAGAACGACTGCCGCAACTCCGCCGTGCCCATGCTCGACCTCAAGGGCGTCAACGCCCGCATCGAGCCGGGCGCAATCATCCGCGACCGCGTCGAGATCGGTGATCGCGCCGTCATCATGATGGGTGCCATCATCAACATCGGCTCCGTCATCGGCGAAGGCTCCATGATCGATATGGGTGCCGTGCTGGGCGGCCGCGCCACCGTGGGTAAGAACTGCCACATCGGCGCCGGCACCGTACTGGCAGGCGTCGTGGAGCCCGCCAGCGCCACGCCCGTCATCATCGAGGACGATGTCATGATCGGCGCCAATGCTGTGGTCCTGGAGGGCGTGCACGTGGGCAAGGGTGCTGTCGTTGCCGCCGGCGCCGTATGCGTGGAGGACGTCCCCGCCGGCGCCGTAGTGGCCGGTGTCCCCGCCCGCGTTATCAAGATGCGCGACGAGAAGACCGACAGCAAGACCGGCCTCGAGGAAGGCCTGCGCCAGCTGTAGGGTTACGCGGTTTTGACAAACCGCGTAACTAGCCGACGCTGCAAACGCCCCTAAGCGGCAATCTGATGTTCAATCGTCGGTCGCATACCGAAGTACGCTTCCCTCCTCTTTCACGTCACCTTGCTCGCTTAGGGGCGTTTTCGCTGACGTATGCTCAGCCTGCAACTCAATTCAGCTCTAAGCAAAAAGGCCGAAGTCCCGAAGGGTTTCGGCCTTTGTTTTTTGCAACGTCCAAGAGCAGCTTATCGATTCTCGATACTGCCGATATTTTTGAGCTCGATGGAGATGAGGCCGTTGGGCTCATTGACGAACTCGATGTACTCGGAGTTCGAACCCATCTCGGCCGGGAAGCTGATCTCGATACCCGTGTCGGTACGGATCTTGTGATTACGCACGGCCGCGCGCTCAACTTGCTTGCGCTCCACGGGAACGCGCTCAGGCACCTTCTCCTCGGTCAGCGACGCACGCACGCTCTC
>CAKTWE010000128.1 GCA_934630385.1 uncultured Collinsella sp. | reverse complement strand
ACCCGCCGAGCTTGCCCCGGCGGGCTTTTGGCGTTGCGATGCCGGAGGAACAGCATGCTCATTCACCGTATAGCCGCGCAGCTCTACACTGCCGAGGCACTGCAGACCGTCGAGGCCGGGCTCGATTCTGGCGAGGACGTGACGCTGGCCGTGTCTCAGTCGGGCCGAACGCTTATGGCCGCCGCCCAGTTTGCGCGTCGTCCGCGCCCCACGGTCTACATCGTGAGTGGCGAGGATGCGGCCGATCGCGCCGCACGCAGTCTGGCCGCCTATGTGGGCCTGGCGCACGTGTGCCGCTTTCCCGAGCGCAAGGACTACCCTTGGCGCGAGCAGGCGCCCGATGACGCCGTGGTGGCCCAGCGCTGCGAGGCACTGGGGCGCATCGTGCGCGGGGACAACTGCATCATGGTCGCCTCGGCCCGCGCGCTGCTGCGTTGCGTGCCGCCAGTCGAGAGTCGCTACTGGGAGTCCACGACCTTCGCGGTGGGCGAGGAGATTCCCTTTGACGAGGTGCCGCAGCGCCTGGTGGGCATGGGCTACACCAATGCCGGCGCCGCCGACGCGCCCGGCCTGTTCCGCGTGCACGGCGACACCGTCGAGGTGTTCCCCGCGCAGGAAAAAGCGCCCGTGCGCATCGAGTTCTTCGGCGACGAGATCGACCGTATCCGTCGCATGGTGAGCTCCACGGGCCAGACCATCGGCAACGAGGACAGCATCGAGATCTTCCCCTGTCGCGAGCTGGCGCTCACCGACGACGCCGTCCACAACATGCATGTGGCGCTCTACCGCGCCAGCCAGGACGACAGCAAGTTGGCGGCGCTGCTCGAGATGGTAGACGCGCGCATCGTCACGCCTGAGCTCGACCGCTTTTTGCCGGTGATGTACGGCCAGACCGTGAGCCCGCTGGCGCATGTGGGCGGCCGCGCGCTTGTGGTCCTGTCCGAGCCGCGCTCGCTGTTCGACGATTGTCTGCGCGCCTACGAGGATATCGAGGCCCGTGCCGGCGAGGCTGGGATTGACCGCCTAGACGGCCTGTACGTGCGCGCTCAGCAGCTCGACTTTGGTGCTCAGCAGCGCCTGAACTATGTGAGCCTGATTCGTGCTGGCGGTGCGGTGACGGCAGAGCTCAAGATTGAGCAGCCGGCCATTGCGGGCTCGGACAATCGCTTTATGACGCGCATCCAGGAAGTCGTGGGCAAGCGCTATGCCTGCGTGTTTGCCATTCCCGACCGCGGTGCGCGCGAGTCGATGGAGCTCACCTTTGGCGACGAGGGCATTACGTTTGAGGAGTCGCTGACCGCGGCGCCCGAAAACGCCGGCGTCATCGGCGACCGTGTGCGCGTGGCAACGGCGGATTCTGCCGATCGCGCCGCCCGCCAGGAGGCCCATGCTTCCATTCGCGAGCGCAAGGCAGATGCGCTCAACGCCCGCTCGCTCGAGGCGGGTGCCGCCCAGGCTGCCGCCGGTGCCGCTGTGCCCACCATCTCGCGCGGACGCGTGACCTTTGTCGATGCCGCCCTGCCGCAGGGCGTGGTGGTGCCCGATGCCAACCTGGCCGTGTTCTCAATCGCCGACCTCAACGCCCGCATGGACGCCAATCGCGCGCGCAGCCGCCGCAAGGTGGACATTACGCAGATCACCTTCCCGTTTAAGCCGGGTGACTACGTGGTGCACGCTACCCACGGCATCGCGCTCTTTAGCGAGATCGCGCGCCAGGAAGTGGGTGGCAAGGAGCGTGACTACTTTTTGCTGGAATACGCCGACGGTGACAAGCTCTACGTGCCGCTCGAGCAAGTCGACCGCATCACGCGCTACGTTGGCCCCGACGGCGATAAGCCGCGCCTGACCAGGCTCAACACCGCAGACTGGACGCGCGCCACCAATAAGGCGCGTAAGAATGCCAAAAAGCTGGCGTTTGACCTGGTCGACCTGTATACACGCCGCTCGTCGATCACGGGCATCGCCTGTCCGCCCGATACGCCCGAGCAGATCGAGATGGAGGAGAGCTTCCCCTACGAGGAGACGCGCGATCAGCTGGAAGCCATCGCCGACATTAAGGCCGACATGGAGGCGCCCAAGCCCATGGACCGCCTGCTGTGCGGCGACGTGGGCTTTGGCAAGACCGAGGTCGCCCTGCGCGCGGCGTTTAAGTGCGTGGATTCCGGCCGCCAGGTCATGGTGCTCTGCCCCACGACCATTCTGGCCCAGCAGCACTACGAGACGTTCTTTGAGCGCTTTGCCCCGTTTGGCCTTGAGGTCGAGGTGCTCAGCCGCTTCCGTACGCCGGTGCAGCAAAAGCGCGCACTCAAGGCGTTTGCCGAGGGCACAATTGACGTGCTGATCGGCACGCACCGCCTGCTTTCGGCCGACGTGAACCCCAAGAACCTGGGCTTGGTGATCATTGACGAGGAGCAACGCTTTGGCGTACAGCACAAGGAGCAGCTCAAAAACCTGCGCGAGCAGATTGACGTGCTCACGCTTTCGGCTACGCCCATCCCGCGAACCATGCAGATGGCCACGAGCGGTGTGCGCGACATGAGCCTGATCACCACGCCGCCGACTGGGCGTCGTCCCGTGATCGTGCACGTGGGGGAGTACGACCCCGATGTGGTGAGCGCGGCGATTCGCCTGGAGGTGGGTCGCGGCGGCCAAGTGTACTACGTGTCCAACCGCGTCAAGACCATCGACGACGCCGTGGCGCGCGTGCACGAGGCCGCGCCTGAGGCGCGCGTGGGCGTGGCGCACGGCAAGATGAGCCCGCGCGAGGTCGAGGACGTGATGATCGAGTTCGCGACCAAAAAGATCGACGTGCTCATCGCCACGACCATCGTGGAGAGTGGCATCGATAACGCGACCGCCAACACGCTCATCATCGAGGACTCGCAGCGCCTGGGCCTGGCGCAGCTCTACCAGCTCAAGGGTCGTGTGGGCCGCTCGGCCACGCAGGCCTATGCGTACTTTATGTTCCCGGGCGAGTTGCCGCTCACCGAGGAGGCCACGGCGCGCCTGACTGCCCTTTCCGAGTTTCAGGACCTGGGCAGCGGCATGCGCATCGCCATGCGCGACCTGGAGATTCGTGGTGCCGGCTCGCTCATGGGCGCCGAGCAGCACGGCAACCTGTCGAGCGTGGGCTTTGATCTGTTTACGCAGATGCTGGGCCAGGCCGTGGCCGAGGCGCGCGGCGATGACGATGCCGGCGTGGAAGCGGCGAGCGTGGGCATCAACCTGCCGGCCGATTACTTCTTGTCCGAGGAATACCTGCCAGCGGTGGACCAGCGCGTGCTCGTGTACCGCAAACTCGCGGCTGCCGAGGACCTGGAGAGCATCGACGAGGTGCAGGAAGAGACCGAGGCCGCGCATGGCGAGCTGCCGTTGGCGGGACTCAACCTGTTCAACCGCGCGCGCATCCGTATTCGCGGCGAGCGCCTGGGGCTCGAGAGCGTCACGCTCAGCGGCGGACGCATCACGTTTTTGGGTGTCGACGTGCCCAAGAAGGTGGCCTTTGAGCTTAAGACCCGCTATGGCGCGGTGAACTTCCCCAAGAGCCGCAAGCTGTCGGTGCCCTACAAGGCGGGCGCCGGTGCGGGCAGCGGCCT
>CAKTWE010000127.1 GCA_934630385.1 uncultured Collinsella sp. | reverse complement strand
ACCCATGGAAGCACTGGAATTGATGAAGCAGCGGCACAGCGTGCGCCAGTACAAGCCTCGCGCCATTGAGCCGGAGAAGCGGGAAATTCTGGACGCCCTCTGCGAGGAGCTGAACCGGGAAAACGGCCTTTCGATTCAGATCGTTTACGACGAACCGAATTGCTTTAACTCGTTTATGGCCCACTACGGCAAGTTCAGCGGCGTTTGCAACTACATTGCCCTCATCGGCAAAAAGTCGCCCAGGCTGGAAGAAACCCTGGGCTATTGCGGCGAGCAGCTGGTGCTGAAGGCGCAGGAACTGGGCCTGAACACCTGCTGGGTGGCCATGACCCACGGCAAAAGCCGGGCGGTTGTGGGCCCGGGCGAAAAGCAGGTGTGCCTGATTTCGCTGGGCTACGGCGAAACCCAGGGCGTGGCGCACAAGAGCAAGCCCATGCAGGCGCTTTGCCGCTGCGCCGAGCCCATGCCGGAGTGGTTCGAGAAGGGGATGACGGCCGCCATGCTGGCCCCCACCGCCATGAACCAGCAGAAGTTCCGCTTTGAACTGCGGGCGGATGGCACCGTCAAGGCCGCCTGCGGCAGCGGGTTTTACACCAAGCTGGATCTGGGCATCGTCAAGTACCACTTTGAGGCCGCGTCCGGCAAAAAGACGGTTTGAGTCGGCCCGCACAACCCCTCCCAACGGCAGCCGGTCTGCGGAAAAACCGGCCGCCCCTTCCGCTTGCATCCCTGTAGCAAAAAAGGATACGGTGCAGCCCCTTCGCGGCGGCTGTGCCGTATCCTTTTTATACTTTATAAAATAAGGGACGGATGATAAGCGGCTGAAAAGGGCGGGGAATCCCCCTGCCGAGGCGCTTCGGATCAGAAGCCCAGAGGCTCGCCCACCAGCAGCACCTTGATGCGGCCCTTCACCCGCTGGAACTGGTGAATGGTGGTGGTGCAGCACACCCGGGCGGGGCTGTGGCAGTCGGCACACTGGCCGGTGACGGCGCAGGGGGTCTTGCAGTTCAGCCGGATGGTGTTGGCCGGGGCGGCAATGGCCTTGACCCGGGCCTGCGCGGCGGCCAGGTCGGGCACGATTTTGTTGTAGCCCACGATCAGCAGCACGTTTTTGGGGCCGAAGGTGATGGCCGCCACCCGGTTGGCGTTGCCGTCCACATTGAACAGCTCGCCCTTTTCGGTCACGGCGTTGCTGCTGGCCAGGTACCAGTCGGCGTTGAAGGAATCGTGGAACATCTTGTCCAGCGCTTCACCGGTGACGGTGCGCCGGTCCAAAAAGTTGTACTTGCCGCTGCTCAGCAGGTCCAGCACACCGGTGGCGGCCAGGGTGGCGCTGCCGCCGTTGGCCACGGTGGCCCCCTCGGGGATCATCTGGGCGACGAAGTCCTTCACCTGTTCGGCACGCTCCACATAGTGGGCTTCCATGTTGTTGGCTTCCAGGGCGTTCATGGTGCGCTGAATCTGCAGCTCCAGCACTTTATCCAGGGGATTGGGCATAATGGTTCTTACCTCCTTTTGGCCGGGGGCGGGCGTGGGCGGCCCGGCAAAAACACCACCGGCATTTGCTTCTTTATTATAACACAGCGGCGGCAAAACGCACCATCTGCTCCATTTGGGCAAAAAACGGGGTCCCGCCGGTTGACACCGGGGGCCTTGGGTGTAGAATGATACTGTATGCCGGCCCAAGACCGGCCCCGGATTGAAACACAGCAGCGCGGCCCGCCCGGCCGCCAAGGGAGGAACCGCCATGAACCAGCGTTTTCGAGAGGGGGACGTGATCCAGCGTTTTTCGTTTGATACGCCCTACCACCCCGCAAACGATTTTTACAGCCTTTGTTCGGACGAACAACCGGTATGCATGGTGTTCCTGCGCAATTTTGGCCACCCCATCACCCGGCATTACATTCTGGCCTATGCGCAGGACCATGCCCAATTGCTGGATGCCCGGCTGGTGGTGGTGGTTCGCAGCGACCCGGGTACTCTGGCCCAAAACATCCCCGAGGGGGTCATTCCCTTCACCATTCTGTGCGACCCCGAGGGCGTGCTGGCCGAGTATTTTGCCCAGCAGGCGGTCAGCGGCTGGCGCGGCCGCTCGGGCGAGAGCGCCCGCATTCTGCGCAGCGCCAAAAAAGAGGGCTTCCGGGAAGAAAAAGGCCCCCAGCCCCTGCCCCTCACCCTGCTGGTGGGTGAGGGCGGCCGGGTGCTGTACGCCCATTACGGCCGCACCTTCACCGACCTGCCCGAGAACAGCGCCGCCGTGCAGCGGGTGAGCCGCGCCTGGCTGGCCGCCCAGCCCCCGGTGGTGCTCACCCCGGCGGACATTGCGCCGGAAGAACGGGAAGAGCCGGAAACCCCGATCGAGCCGATCGCCCCGGTGGAACCGGCCGCGCCGGAGAGCGAACAGGCCGCCGTTCTGCCGGAGGGCGAGCCGATGGACGAGGCCTTCGGCCAGCCCACGCCCCGGCAGGAGGAACCGACCTGGCAGGAGACGCCCCTGGCCCCGCCCGTGGATGCGCCCGAGGATTTTGCCCAGGCCCTGCCGCTGGACGAGGAGGACCGGCCGGCCTCCATGGAGGACGAGGCGCTGCCCTTCCAGATGATTCCGGGCCAGAGCGAGGAGCCGGAGGCGGATTACACCGCCGCCCTGAAGGAGCTGTTCGGCGGCGATTGAGGGCCGCGCCCGGCGGCGGGCGAACAAAAACTTAAAAAACTTGCCGGAAATTGCAGCCCCGGCGGGAACAAGCGGTGAAAAATGAGGCAGAGTCGAAAAGTTTTGCTTGAATTTTTCACCGCTTGTGGTATTATATCCTTGTAAAAGCGTTGCAGTAATGTCGGAGGATGGATGATGAGCGAACCACGCTACCAACTCAGCGGCCAGTACCTGCTGCGGGACATTGCCGGTGAGGCGGTCATCATTCCCATTGGGGAGAACGCCCCGGCCGGCAACGCGCTTTTGGAGCCAAACGACACCGCAGCCTTTTTGTGGCATACGTTTGAACAGCCCCGAACGGCGGAGCAGGCGGTGCAGCTGGCGATGAACGAATACGAAGGCGATGAAGCAATGATCCGCGCTCAGGTGTGCGGATTTGTACAGGCGGCACTGGAGTGCCAAATTTTGAAGGAGGCAGACGAAGTATGAAGAAAACCTGGCAGGCGCCTCGCATCCTGGTGCAGGAGTTTGAGGCCAATGAATATGTAGCGGCGTGCTATTCGCTGTATTGCATGATCTCGGGTGACGGCAAGGGCAATGCAACTTGTGGAGCTGCAGGTAAAGTTGATAACTACGAAGGCTTTACAAGAACATGGGGCGGGTTCACTTATACATCGGATGGCAAGCCGCATGGCAAGCCCTGTGCTTTGGGCACTAGTTACAATGCAGATAAAGAGGAATTTTACGAGTACGGTAAGCTTTCAAATGCCTCTGATATTCAGATTGAGGATAAGGTGCAGTCGGATGGTAGTCAGTGTGCCATTTGGACTTCCCACGATGTGAACGGTACCGGTGACTACAATCATTATGGTTATGCAGTGCCCGTCGATAACCGCCCCAACCATTCCTAATCAAATACCAAACCCCAAAAGGGCCGGACACGTCCGGCCCCTTTTCTGA
>CAKTWE010000126.1 GCA_934630385.1 uncultured Collinsella sp. | reverse complement strand
GCACAAGTTTGATCATAGAGTCCCCCGTCATTTTCACCGTATCCATTGTAACGACCTGCCAATAAGGGACAGGTATATTTGGCAGGTTTTATCTGGGAAAATGCAACGCCCCTGTTGCCACCTACCAAAATAAACCTAGCTCTATTTGGCAGGTGCGCTAGTATAGGGAGCAACAGATTCGATGCGGGAGTGCCAGCGGTGCAAACCACAAGGCTGAGAGGGCATAGGGCCCAATCCTTTGAACCTGTCAGTTAATGCTGGCGTAGGGAGCATGCCGCCTTTACAGGGGCGCTGTCTATGCACAGCGCCCCTTTTCTATGCCAAGGAGGCATGTGCAGTGATTGATTCGGAGCAGCTTAAGCAACATATGGTCAAGGCCGTGGAGGAGATTCGAGCCACCAATCCGATGGCCGGTTCCATCACCAACACGGTAACGATCGACTTTGTCGCCAACGCGCAGCTCGCCGTGGGCGGAACGGCCGCCATGGTCTATCTGCCCGACGAGGGCGAGGCACTCGTTGCCGGCGGCGGCGCCATCTATCTCAATATGGGCACGCTCTTCCCCATCTACGAGCAGACGATTCCCCGCGCGGCCAAGGCGGCACACGACGCCGGCAAGCCCTGGGTGCTCGATCCGGTGGGCCTGGGCATCGGCAGTCTGCGCACCCAGCTGGTAAACGAGCTCAAGCAGTACAAGCCCGCCATCGTGCGCGGCAACGCCTCCGAGATCATCGCGCTCGCCGGCCTGTGGGGTCTTGAGGGTGAGGCAGCCGATCTGAGCCGCGTGCGCGGTGTCGATACCACCGACACGGTCGACGCCGCCCGCGATGCCGCCGTGGCGCTCGCCCGCTACACCGGCGGCGCCGTAGTGGTCTCGGGCGAAGTCGACCTGATCACCGACGGCACGACCGTGGCCAAATCCCACGGCGGCAGCCCGCTTATGTCCAAGATCACCGGCTGCGGCTGCTCGCAGGGCGGCGTGCTGGCCGTGTACGCCTGTGCCGCCGACCCGTTTACGGCAGCCATCTGCGGCACCGCCGTCTACAACGTCGCCGGCACGCGTGCCGCCGCTGTCGCCGATGCCCCGGCAAGCTTTAAGGTCGCCTTTATCGACGAGCTCTACCGCGCGACCGCCCAGAATATCGCCAATAACCAACTCGAACTCGAGGAGGCATAAGCCATGTCCGAACCCGCAACCGCTGCCGGCATGAACACACTCGTCGCCGTGGCCATCGCCCCGTGCGGCACCGGCGATGAGCTGTCCGCCGAGGTCGCCGAGGTCGTGCGCGTCATTCGCGAGAGCGGCCTTCCTAACCGCACCACCTCGATGTTCACCGAGATCGAGGGCGACTGGGACGAGGTCATGCAGGTCGTGCGCGACGCGACCTTTGTGTTGGCGAGCAAGGGCATCCGCACCGAAGTCGTGCTCAAAGCCGATATTCGGCCCGGATTTACCGACACCATGACCGGCAAACTCGAGCGCATGGAAGCACAGATCAAGAAACAGGAGGAAGCACGATGAGCATCCGCGACAACCTTGATATCTCGGCCTATCTGGTGCTCGGCCCCGAAAACACGCTCGGGCGTCCCGTGGGCGATGTGGTGGCCCAGGCACTCGACGCCGGCTTTACCTGCATCCAGGTGCGCTCCAAGGTGGCAAGCGCCCGCGAGATCATTGCGCTGACCGGCGACGCCGCGCAGGCAATCGCACAGGCCGGCAAGACCGGTCAGGTCGCCTTGCTAATCGATGACCGTCTGGACTGTGTGCTTGCCGCGCGCGAGCAGGGTATTGCCGTCGACGGCGTGCACGTAGGCCAGAGCGACATTCCCGTCGAGGTCTGCCGCAAGCTGCTGGGTCCCGACGCCATCGTGGGCCTTTCGGCCCGTTGCGAGGAGATGCTCGAGTACGTCAAGACCGCCGACATGAGCCTGGTCGACTACCTGGGCATCGGCCCGCTCCACGAGACCGAGACCAAGCGCGACTGCGGACGCGCGGCCGACGGCTCTATCATCACCAAGAGCTTTGAGGACCTGGCCGCACTCCACGCGGCAAGCCCCGTGCCCATCGTGGTGGGCGGCGGCGTTAAGACAGCCGACTTGCCGCAGCTTAAGGCCACCGGCGTCGACGGCTTCTTTGTGGTGAGCGCCGTCTGCAGCGCCGACGACCCCTACGCCGCGGCCAAGGAGCTTGTCGACACCTGGCAGCAGGCATAGGCATAGGCCGAGCAGCTGATTCGCAGCCTCATATCTTCAGCAATGGAAAGCGCATCCCAGTTTGGGCGTCCATTCTGGGACGCGCTTTCCATATGCGACCCTTACCCCGCCAGATACGCTTCCAACGCCGGCAAAGTCGCCTCAGCATCGTGGCGGCCGACCTGGTAGATGCGCTCGAGCTCATCCGGTTCGCGGCACAGCGACGGCACCTTCACCGATTCGCTCGGCCGCACCACAAAGACCTCGCCGGCAGCCTCGCGACGTGCCAGGTCATCGAGCGTGGCATTGTAGACCTCATGCCGATGCTCAAGCGCTGCGACAAACTCCGGGTAGTGACGGAACACGCGCCGCAGCATGGGCATCACGCTGTTGGGCTGCTTCACAAAGCCCGCCGGCTGCGTGAGTACCACAATATTTCGGTCATACCCCTGCGCAAACAGCCATGCGCTGGGAATAGAATCAGCCACGCCACCATCCAGATACTTATGCCCGTCAATAGCAACGGGACGCGTCGCCACAGGAATAGCAGACGACGCCCGGATCCACTCGATATCGCGCTCGTCGCCATACGGCAAATCGTGATAGACAGCCTTGCCCGTCTCGATATCGGTACACACGCACGTAAATCGCATGGGGCAGGCGCGGTACGCCTCCAAGTCGATGGGGTCGCGCTCGATAGGCACCTCGTGATAGGCAAAATCGGCATTGAACATGTCACCGGTTCGCAGCCAGCTTGTCACGCTCGCATAGCGCTTGTCGGCACAATAGGCTTTGTTGTAGCGAATGGCGCGCCCAATCTGCCGCGATTTAAAGTTGTAGCCAAACGCCGCGCCCGCCGAGACACCCACCATATGGTCGCAGGTCAAACCGTGCTCCATCCAAACGTCGAGCACGCCCGCCGTATACATACCGCGGTAGCCGCCGCCTTCAAGCGCAAGCCCCACCGTGTGTGATGTCTCCGGCTGTGCCATGCAACCATCTCCGTTCTCATGCTTTTGAACTTAACAAGTATATCTGTCAACGTATGCCGTCAAAAACGTGTTTATAAGCATTTATCGAACGTTTCCCGATGCATTCCACGTGCCGTACCGCAATGCCCCTAGATGGCCTTAGGCATGAACGCCCTTAAGAACGTTGCGAGATAAACATCGCCCGCACCGTGCCAACGTCGTCGCACACAACGTGAGATAATTCTCAGCAGAATTCACCGATAGCAGAGGGAGTTTGTGATGAAGGTTCTTTTGGTCAATGGCAGTCCCAAGGCAAATGGCAACACCGCCCGCGCACTCGCCGAGGTCGCCGAGCAGCTCAATGCCGAAGGCATTGATACCGAGGTGTTTCAGCTGGGCGCCAAGCCCATTCGCGACTGCATCGGCTGCGGTCAATGCGGCAAGCTTGGCGGTCGCTGCACCTTTGACGACGACGTGGTGAACGGGCTCATCGCTGCCGCCGAGC
>CAKTWE010000125.1 GCA_934630385.1 uncultured Collinsella sp. | reverse complement strand
TGACCCCATATCGTTGGGACCAGGCCCGATTTTGCCTCTTGACAATGTCCTGCTCATATTAAAAGGAACGTCCCCAAGTGCCAAGGGTGTCCCCAACGACTAGTTGAATGGGGTCGGGGTTGGAGCTGGGGAGGTAGCGGATTTCTAGTTCTATGCCGAGCTTTTGCAGCTCTTTGAGGGCAGCGACGTCTGTGTCGTCTACGGCGACTGCGGGTGTTGCGAGACGCTTACCCTCCCCTGCCTGCATATGGCCAATGCTGATCTTGGTGATCGGCACGCCGCCCTTAACCAGCGCGAGCGCATCGGCGGGTGAGGCCACCATGATCAGAATCCATTGACGCGGCGTTGCGGTATGAATGATGTCAACGGTCCTTTGCACCGAGAAAAACCGTGTCCAGACACCCTCGGGTGTCGCCACCCTCATAGGGGCCCACTTGTGAGCGTCCGCGGCAATCTCGTCGTTGACGACCAGGACAAGGTTAGTACCTACGGCCTCGTTCCACAGCGCAACATCTTGCCCGTAAATAAACCGATCATCGATGCGTGTGAGAAGAATCTTGGGTTGAGCCATGGCAGCCCCATTCTGTTTGAGACCCATACGAGCGGGACATCGGCCGCCAACTTAACAGCAGGTCAAGCGCCAAATGGACGCCGCAGACATCACGTATCCAATATTAGTGCATTTAAAGTGAGAAAAGCCATCAGAACACTTGCGCGGATGTGCGATGTCCCGTATCATAGACAGCCGTTGACGCTTCAGTTGCGTCACCACATGGCCGCCAGCGTAGCTCAGTTGGTAGAGCACCGCTCTCGTAAAGCGGGGGTCACCGGTTCGAGCCCGGTCGCTGGCTCCATTGCACAAGATAGCCGCCTTCGGGCGGCTTTTTTGTTGCCGATTTTGAGTGCGTGCGCGCCAATCCAAGCATCGCCACGTCAACAGCGGCCCACTCGGTGGACTTCGGGTTTAATGCTTAGGGGCGGGGATTTACCAAAGTGAAATTTTAATGAAAAGAAACCCAGCTGCAACAATTGCCATGGTGAGGGCTCGAATTGGCCATATAGATTTAAAATAGCCACGATACCTTCTCTTTTGCTGGAACGATATATCTATACAAGGTTGTGAGCGGAAAACAAAAATACGTCGATTGCTATCCGACAAACGGGTCTGGAATTGCATTCACCGGTATTTCGGGGCAGATTGATACACATGTACGAAAGGGAACCTATGTGGTGCGTTGGGTTGGAGCTGCTGCAGGCCCGATATGGATTGCGGTCTTGCGCCCCGATGTCCAAATAGGTTTCTCTCTCTAGACGGGAAGTTGCTCATGGACGCCATATATGACGGGGATGACTGGGTCGATCATTATACTTGGCGCCTGGTCGGCTCGAACGACAATGGGGATGTGGTGTTTGATGGACTATGTCCAAAGCATCTCCATCCTTTTGTCTCGTCGTTAATTGAGAGTTCCGCTCGTGTTGCCCCCTACAGCTCGGCATCGCTTCATGATACGGACGTTTTGAAGACCATAAGGGAATCAATTGACGAGGGCACGATGAGCGGCCCGCTGTTTTCTCGGCTTGTGGGGCTAGATGAGATTGGCTCGAAACGACTGCTTGCGGGCGAAAAAGTGGAACTCACTTATCGGTCGATGATTTCAATCCTGCGGCTAGCCGATGTTCTTCGCAAATAAATGAGGCTTCCCTATTCAAAAACCGAAAACCCCGCCAAACGTGATTCCCCTAGGGAAAGCACGTTTGGCGGGGTCCTGGCGTGATTTCCCTAGGGAAATCACGCCAGCAGACGAACAGCTCAGCCGAGCAGCTCGCTACTCCTCCCAGTAAGCATCAGCAAGCAACTTAAAGCAGATCTTCTTGACCGGCTGTGCGCCATCGCCCGGGAACTCGAGCGTGGGCATGTGAGGCTCACCGGCAACGAACAGCGCGAACTTGTCGTCGGCAAGATCGCCGGCGATCGAAGCGTCGGAATCGACCAAATCGTAGTCGTCCTTCTCGTCAAACTCCTGGACCAGCGTCAGGCTACCCGTAGCGACCTTAAAGGCCTCGCGACCCTCGACGTCAATCTGCAGGTCGTGATAGCGCTGATGCGTCTCATAGTGAGCCTCGTCCTCGGGACGCGTCGTGGGAGCCATGACGTTCGCAAAGACCTTGTCGCCCAGAATCGGATGGCTGCCGACCTCGAGCTCCGCCGGGTCGTTCTCCTCGAGCCAGTCGATCAGCACGTCGAGGCCCTTGAGCATTCCGCGGTATTCCTCGATATCGCCCAGTGCACCGTAAATCATCTAAATCCCCTCTCGGATCGTTTCTTTGGCGGCTACTCGGCAAACACGTTACCGACGCTGTTGCCACCCACATACGTCTCGACCAGGCTAAGGTCGGGATTGAACACGACAAAGTCGGCGTCGCGCCCCGGCATAATGCTACCGCACTTGTCATCGGCTCTAACCACAAGCAAGCAACCGATGCCGGGGCCGACGCCCAAGCTCTTACAGCTCGGTTACGACAACGCCATTGTAGACCTCGTCCCAACGATCCATAACCAAGTGGCCAGTCATGGGATCCATGGCGTTGAGCTTGCCGCAGGTGTTGGCGGTACGCAGTACCGTCTCGTCATCCGCGCCAGCAGCAATCGCATGTGCGAAGCCGGCGATAGTGGAGTCGCCAGAACCCGTAGCGTTAACGGCAGGAATATCGGGAGTCTTGGCGCGGAACGCACGGCCGTTATGGAAGCCCACGGAACCGGCGGCACCCATGGAAACGACGACCCAGGGGATATCGGAGAAGCGGGCATCAGAGGCGAGCGCGGCGCGGAGCTCGTCCACATCGTCGGTGGTAAAGCTCGTGCCCAGAAGGCCGTTGATCTCGGTCAGGTTAGGCTTAACCAGCTCGGGCTTAACTTCGGACTTAAGGGCGGCCTCAAGCGAAGCACCCGAGGTATCGAGCAGCACCTTGGCGCCGGCGTTCTCGGCAATGCCCGTGATCTTGGCGTAGTAGTCCGCCTCGACGCCGCGGGGCAGCGAACCCGAGATGGTGACGACGTCGGCCTTGCCCGCAAGCTCGGTAAACTTGGCGGTAAAGGCATCGAGCTCCTCGGGAGCAATCGTCGGGCCGCTCTCGAGCAGCTCGGTCTGGTTGCCGGCGTGAAGGATGTTGAGGCAAATACGAGTCTCGCCCTTGATGGGTACAAAATCATTCTTAATGCCGTTGGCATCCATGAGCTCGGCCATGTAGGCGCCCATGTGGCCGCCGAGCAGACCGGTTGCCACAACGTCGTCGCCCAGCTGACCCAGGACGCGGGCCACGTTAAGGCCCTTGCCGCCGGCGGTCTTTTCGGGCGTCACGCGGTTGACGTCGTCGATAATGAGCTCATCGAGCTGATAGCGCGTATCGACAGACGGGTTCATCGTAACGGTGAGGATCATTTTTAGCTCCTTATCTCGCAGGCTCCTTGTGCCTCGCGATACGAGTCGACAAAACGGAATTACAGAATCTCAATCGTGAACGAGCGAACGACGGTCTCCTTAGGCTTGGCGACAAGGCAGCCGCGCTTGTGCTCAAGCACGTCATCCTCATCGGAACAGGTCGAAAGGCCGCCCCAAGGCTCAACTGCCACAAAATCGCCCTCGGGCTTACTCCACACGATGAGGTATGGAAAGCCCTCAAAGCTCAGGCGAACGCCCTTGTCCTCACCCTTTTTGGAAAGCGTGACCTGGCGGCTCTCGAGCACGTCAAAGATGGTCTCCGCAAAATCGAAGAGCTC
>CAKTWE010000124.1 GCA_934630385.1 uncultured Collinsella sp. | reverse complement strand
GCTACCCTACATCAGCCCGCTCAGGGCGATGTCGACGGCCTCGTTGAGGTCATCGGTGATATGCACCAGCTCCGGATCGAGCGGACTGATCATACCGGCGTCCATCACCGGGCCGTTAAGCCAGTCGAACAGGCCCTGCCAGTACTCGGTTCCCGCCAAAACGAGCGGCATACGCTTGACCTTGTGCGTCTGCACCAGCGTGAGCACCTCGAACATCTCGTCGAGCGTGCCAAAACCACCGGGAAACACGATGGCACCCGAGCTGTATTTGACGAACATGGTCTTGCGCACAAAGAAGTAACGGAAGTCCATGCCGAGGTTTACGTATTTGTTGAGCCCATGCTCGTGTGGGAGCTCGATACCCAAGCCGACCGACTTGCCGTTGGCGCTCGCCGCTCCCCTGTTGGCTGCCTCCATGACGCCGGGGCCGCCGCCGGTGATAACCGCCACGCCGCGCTGGGCAATCTTGCGGCCGACCGTGCGCGCTGCCTTGTAAAGCGGATCGGTCTTGGGCGTGCGGGCACTGCCGAAGATGGTCACCGCAGGACCAAGCTCGGCAAGCGCGCCAAAGCCATCAACGAACTCTGCCTGAATGCGCAGCACGCGCCAGGGGTCGGCGTGCAACCAGTCGGTCGAGTCCTCGGGCGCTAATAGGTTGGCGTACGTATTGTCCTTAGGAATCATGGGGCCGCGCATAACCACGGGGCCGCGTCGGTACGTCTCGTCGTAGGCCGGCTCGCCCTCGATGTTCTCATTCTTAATCATGGGATACTCCTATCGAAAATAGAAACGGGCGGGGTCGACGCCATGCGTCAAACACCCGCCCGAACATCAACTATTCGGTATGGTACCCACGATGCATCAAGCGCTTGCAAGGCATCGGTCAGCGATCGCGGCTCTTAGTAATCCACCGCCGCAGGGCTGTTCATCCAGTCGCTCACGAACGCGCCGTAACGACCCTCGATAATGGCCTGGCGGGCACGCTGCATAAGGTTGAGCAGGTAGTAGATGTTGTGCATCGAAAGCAGAATGCCGCCGAGCATCTCCTTCTGCGTGACCATGTGGCGAATGAGCGCGCGGCTGTAACCGCCCGTGCACACCGGGCAGGTGCAGGTGGGATCGATGGGACCGTCGTCGTGCGCAAAGCGTGCGTTACGGAAGTTGAGGCGACCCTCGCTCGAGAACGCCGTGCCCATGCGGCCGGTGCGCGTCGGCAGCACGCAATCGAACATGTCGATGCCCACACCCACACCGCGCACAAGGGTGGTGGGGTTGCCGACGCCCATCAGGTAGCGCGGCTTATGCTTGGGCATGTACTCACTCACGAGCGGCGCCAGGGTCTCGAACATGGTCTCGTGATCCTCGCCCACCGAATAGCCACCGATACCGTAGCCCGGGAAGTCGCCGCACTCCTCCAGATGGCGCAGCGAGCGCAGGCGCAGATCCAGGTGCATGCCGCCTTGAACGATGCCAAAGAGCGCCTGATCGTCGCGGGTATGCGCCTTATAGCAGCGCTCGGCCCACATGCTCGACAGTTCAACGGCGCGCTCAACGTAGGCGCGCGTGGCGGGATAGCCCGGGCACTGGTCGAGCTGCATGCAGATATCGGAGCCGAGCTTCATGGCGATTTCCATGTTGTCCTCGGGCGTCCAGAACACGTGGCGGCCGTCGTAGTCGTTGACGATAAAGCGCACGCCCTCGTCGGTGAGCTTGACGGCGTCGTTGTGGCTGAACACCTGGAAGCCGCCCGAATCGGTGAGGATAGGGCCGTGCCAGTTCATAAACTTGTGCAGGCCGCCCAGCTCGGCGATGGTGTCCTCGCCGGGACGCATGGACAGGTGATAGGTATTGGCAAGCACGATCTGGGCGCCGAGCTGCTTGACAGTCTCGGTAGGAATACCCTTCACGTTTGCCTTGGTGCCCACGGGCATAAAGATCGGCGTCTCGATGTCGCCGTGCGGGGTGTGCAGTACGCCGGCACGCGCGTGCGTGGTCGGGTCCTCGGCGATCAGGTCGAATTTAAAAAGGCTCTGGTCCATAAACTGGAACTCCTTGGTTGCGGTTCATACGCAAACCATTATACGGGCAACCCGCAAGGAGCACCGACTCGACAGAAACTGGCGCAAAGGGGGCAGCAAACGAGCGTGGATTTTCGGACGCCCATCTCATGAGAGTGGATAATCTCCCACTTTTGCCCGAAACACAGACCAAAAACGGGAGATTATCCACTCTCGTTCGGCGGGTACTCATTTAAGTACGTCCCCAATGAGTGGAGCTATTTACCAGCCACGCCAACGCCGATGTTTTGGGAATGTCAGCGAGCGGTCGCCAGAGCGAACAAATTGGCATGAAAAGAGGACGGCATAGACCTTCTGGTCATGCCGCCCTCTTTGAATGACAAGTTGTCGCTCTGGCGACCGCGCAGCGTCGGCCGGTCCGCCGTTCGGTAGAACGGCGGAACCCTTAAGGCCGCTGGCCCATGCCACCCTCGAGGGTGACAGTCTCGCCGTTCATATACTTAAAGTCGGGACCGCAGAGCTGAACGACAACGCGGCCGATCTCCTTCTCGACGTCGCCGTAGTGGCCCGCCGGAGGCATGTGGACGTTGGCCTTAAACGCCTCGGGATAGGCATCCTGGAAGTTCTCGAGCGCAGCGGTCCAAGCAAGCGGGCACACGATGTTGACGTTGATGCCGTCCTTGCCCCACTCATTGGCGGCAACGCGAGTCAGACCGCGGATGCCCTCCTTGGCAGCGGCATAGCTGCACTGGCCGTAGTTACCAAACAGGCCGGCGCCCGAAGCAAAGTTGACCACGGAGCCCTTGGTCTCCTTCAGGTGCGGATAGGCCTTCTGCATGTACAGATAGGTGGCATACAGACCGGAATAAATGGCCAGGTTAAACTGATCCATGGTGTGGTCGGCGATGGTCACGCCCGAGGCGCTGGCCTGAGCATTGTTGACGACGGCGTCGATGCGGCCGAACTCCTCGATGGCCTTGTCGATGACGTTCTGGACGACAGCTTCGTTATCCTGACCAGCCGAGACATCGGCCTGAACAGGCAGAACCTTGACGCCGTACTCGGCCTCGAGGGACTCCTTGGCAGCCTCGAGCTTGGCAACGTTGCGGCCGGTAATGACGAGGTTTGCGCCCTCCTTGGCAAAAGCGATATCGATGCCGTAGCCGATGGAGCCAGCGGAGCCGTCCTTAAGCGTGGCCTTGCCGCCGCCGGTGACGATCACGGTCTTACCAGTGAAAAGTCCCATACAAAGTCCTTTCAAATCGCGACGGGCACGCCCGCCGACTGCGCGCATCCAACTTCACGCGCCAAAAGCTGAAATGCAACTTTAGCGTGTTCAAGTGAAAAATAAAGCCCATGGCAGGCGAACGGCGCAACGTCTTTCGGCGAAGGGAATGTCAAGTAAAAATTGGATAGAGCAGCCGAGTTTTTGTTAACGCAACGAGTCATCGAACACGTTTTGAAACTTTGCTGCGGGGCGCGGGATGTCGGCGCGAGACTTTATCATAGGGTGACAAACAACGATGAGGAGCACATGCCTATGACAGACGAGCTGGACCCCCAGACTCAACAGCATATTGATGATTCAGCAGACATCGCCGCAGATACTGACGCTGCGACCTGCAATGATACCGACGTCGACGACGCCACTCTGGATAACAGCGCTGCGGCGGAAATCCCTGCGGCCGAAGATGCCGGCGAGCAAAACGACGATTCGGCCGTTCAGGACGACGCCCCGCAAGCAAAAGGCCCCATCGAGGTATCTTCGGAAGAAGAGCTCGATGCCGTCATGGACTCCATGAT
>CAKTWE010000123.1 GCA_934630385.1 uncultured Collinsella sp. | reverse complement strand
GACGATAACCTGCTGCTTATCGAGCGGCAGACTGTCGATCAGATCAACGACCTCGCGAAACGCCACGGCGGTGGGCTCGTCGGCAGTGGGCACGCCCTGCTCGTCGACGGACTCGTCGGCAGCACGGGTGCCGGGGTTGCCGGCATTGGCCACAATCTCGGCTGTCAAAATCTTGTCGAACAGGTCCGCGATCTCGGGATCATACTCGCTAAGCACACGGCGCTCCAGGCGCAAGAACAGCGCCAGATTGTCGCGCAGCTCCTCGGGGATCTCGATCTCGGCGAGACGCTCCCTGGACTCGGCATTCGAGCCGATTCGGTTAACGAGGCGGTTGACCACGGCAGCGACGCGCGCCGCGGCTTCGGGTACAGACTGGTTGCTTAGGTTCTCAGCCACGTTTCCTCCCATTCCTCCTTCTATGCACGTAACATGCGGTATTCATTATAGGCGCTTGAGAAATACTTTCGACACTGATTGCGCTTTACCACACAAAAGTATTTTCTGCATTGCAAGGGTTTTTGCTCTAAATGGTCGTATTTCTCGGTGGACGGCATACACAAACGGGGGCATTCCGCATAAATGCGAAACACCCCCGTAACAATCGCTCGCAATGGACGAGACACTCAAGCGGGTCCGCAGCTCAAAAAGATGCGCTACAGGCGCTCGCGAACCGCCTCGACGACGTTGGACAGATCGGCAAGGACCTCTTCATGGCTCTCCATGTCGCGCACCTTGACCTTGCCGGCGGCAAGCTCGTCGCCGCCCAAGACCAGGATGAGCTTGGCGCCCACCTTATCGGCCTGCTTAAACTGGGCCTTGAGCGAACGGCCCTGATAGTCGGCCTCGGTCACGATGCCTGCGGCGCGAAGCTCCTGCGTAATGGCAAAGACGTTCTGGCGCAGCTCCTTGCCGGCGTTGGCGACATAGACGCACGGGGCCTCATCGGCACCCAAATCGCTGCCAAAGGCCTGCAGGGCCAGCAGGGCGCGCTCAAAACCGACGGCAAAGCCGACGCCTGCCGTGGGCTTGCCACCCTCGAGCTCGACCAGGCCGTCGTAGCGGCCGCCGCCACCGATGGAGCCGACGCCGGCACCGGGAGCCTCGACCTCAAAGACGGTGCGGGTGTAGTAGTCCAGACCACGCACCAGGGTGGGATCCTCGACATACTCGATACCGGCGGCATCCAGATAGCGCTTGACCTGCTCGTAATGCTCGCGGCACTCGTCGCACAGGTTGTCGCCCATCAGCGGCGCGTCGGCCATGATCTCGCGGCAGTGGTCGTTCTTGCAGTCGAAGGCACGCAGCGGGTTGAGCTCGGCGCGCTCGCGGCACTCATCGCACATCTCGTCGGCGTGATCGAGGATGAACTGCTTAACCTGCTCGCGATAAGCCGGACGGCACTGGGCGTCACCCATCGAGTTGATGAGCAGACGAAGCTTGGAAAGGTCGAAGCCCAGACGCTTGTAGAACTCCATGAGCATGATGATGCACTCGGCGTCTGCCGCCGGATCGGGAGCGCCGAGCCACTCGATGCCCACCTGGTGGAACTGGCGCAGGCGGCCCTTCTGGGGACGCTCGCCGCGGAACATGGCCTCGGCGTAGTACGCCTTAAACGGCGTGGAGCCCTGGGGCACCAGGTTGTTCTCCACGACGGCGCGCACCACGCCGGCCGTGCCCTCGGGGCGAAGTGCCAGGCGCTGCTTGGGCTTGAGTTTGGTGTCGGTGCCCTCGGTAAAGACGCGCTCCAGGTTGGCGCCGCTAAAGACGCGGAACATCTCCTTGCGCACGACGTCGGTCGACTGGCCGATACCGTGGACAAACACGTCCACCTGCTCGATCGCGGGCGTCTCGATGGGCTTAAAGCCAAACGGCTCGAATACGCCGGCCGCAATCTGCTGCATCTTTTGCCAGGCGCGCATCTCGGCGCCGATAAGGTCGCGGGTTCCCTCCGCCTTCTGTGCCTGCATGGGCAAACACCTTTCTTTTGTATCGCGTCATAGGTAGTGGACATTATACGGCACAAAGCAGCAACGCGGCGGCGTGTCTGACCGAACGAGGGTATGGGGACTCGTTCGGCCAGATGCGCCGCCGCTGTTTGTGATCCGTGGCCGCCTTGGAAACCGAATGATGGTACGAGCATCTATTCGGCCTCCAGGGCAGCCACGGATAGAACGGGGCAAATAGAAAAGAGCGACGGACGTCTACTCCCCCGCCACGCTCGCGCGCAGCTTGGCGGCGATGGGCTCGGATGCCAGCAGGAACACGAGCATGACAACGGAGCATGCCAGGCACACAATCCAGGTGCTCGCAAAGGAGCCCGTGGCATCGAACAGCACGCCCGAGACGATAGCGCCCACGGTGCCGCCGACCATCTCGAGCGAGGTAATGGTGCCCGTGACCTTACCGAGGTCGGCCATGCCAAACTGCTTGGAAGCCGCGATCGTGGGCGTGATGGTGCCCATGCACGTTCCGATACCAAAGCTCACAGCGGCAACAATAGGACCGAGGTCCGTCGTCGGGAAGCACAGCGCCACACAGGCGATAATGCACGCAACGGAGCCAAGGATATTGCCAAAGCGCAGGCCAAAGCGGTCATAGATCGCACCGAGCGAAATCTTGGCAATAACGACGGTGACCATGTAGGCCGAAAGTACGGTACCGGCCCACATGGGGTCGTGGCCACCCGTGACGATCTTGGCGCCGTTGACGGTAACGCTCGTCATGTTCGTAACTTGGTTGGGCAGGATGGCGCCATTGACCAAGCCCATAAAGAGGAAGGCGACGACGAGCAGCCAGAATGCCGGGCTCTTCTTAATGCGCGACCAACCGACGCTGACCTCGGGGGCCGTATGCTCGTCCTTATCGCCCGCGGTGGAAACAGACGGATCGCCCGGGTTCTCGCCGAGCGGCTTAAGGCCAATCTCGGAAGGCTTGGTGCGGAAGGAATACGCCGTGATGGGCAGCGCCGCCACCATGCAGATAGCCGCGAGCACCAGGAAGGCGGAACGCCAGCCAACGCTCACGATGAGCGAGCTCACGATGGGAGACAGAATAGCGCCGCCAAAGCCCGAGCCCGAAAGTGCGATGGAGATGGCAAGGCCTCGCTTGGCCGTAAACCAGTTGGCGGTCACTAGGCTGATGAGCAGGCGGGTCGAGGCGACGGCAAAGCAGCCCGAGACGGCAAAGAGCACGTAGACCTGCCACAGGTCACCGACAAAGCTCATGCCGGCAAGAACGGCAGAGGTGGCGATTACAGTGAGGGAGCCCAAAACGCGGCCGCTTACTTTATCGGCGACATGGCCAATGACAAGTGAGCCGATAACGCTCACCACGGTGGAGATGGCGTTGGAGATGTTGTACTGCGCAAGCGTGATCCCGAGGTCGCTGACGATAAGCGGCTGAAACAGGCTCATGCAGTTAACGAAAATCGTGTAGCACGTGGCCATGATCACAAAGCCGGAGGCCACCACGAGCCAGCCGGGGAAGAACTTACGCTGCTGGGACATACTGCTCCTTATTTAACAAACGAATAGCCGGCGCCGGGCGCCGGTAGTGCCCAAGATTGCCTTGAAAGACAAGGGCATAGGCCTTACGGCCATGCCCGCAGGCTTGAAAGGCAAGGTTGGGTGCTACCGGTGGTCGGCGATATAGCCCAAAGCGACGGCGGTATAGGCCGCGGCACCGAGCGGCAGCTCGGCATCGCTAAAGCGCGCCTTGGGATGGTGCTGGGCAAAATGCTCATCCGTATCGGTTACAGCGGCGCCCACGGTAAAGTACGCGCTCGGGATCTCGCTCGAGATAAGCGCAAAGTCCTCGCTCGCCATGGCGTGGAACAGCGGCAGGAAGGCGGACTTGGGCAGCACCGCGCCCACGTAGCCAAGCGAC
>CAKTWE010000122.1 GCA_934630385.1 uncultured Collinsella sp. | reverse complement strand
GGTCGTGCTTCACCCTGAGGTCTATACTCATGGAAAACCTCCCATTTCCCGATGTCCAAGAAATGGGAGGCAGTTCATAGGCACCTTTGCGGTGGTTTTGCTTGGGCGGATGACTCGGGTTACAATACGCCTGACATATCGTCCCCTTCTCCGGATGGGGGCAGCGTAAGCGCTCTTGTGGCGGCACCGTAGGACTTTGAAGGTGGCCGCTGTGAGAGCGCTTTTTGTTTAGGTGCCCTCGCTCGGGCGGCACAGTGAAGGGAGAGCGTATGAAGGGCTTTGTTGCCGAGAATTCGTTTTGGGAGCTATTTCCACAGGCGGCGGTCGGCGTCGTGGTCGTAAAGGGCATGAAGCCCGCGGCCCAGATTCCTCAAGAGGACGTAGATGCCATTGCGGCGCTGCTTGACCGTGCCAATATCGATGCGGAGCGTCATCTGATCAGCGATACTATCAGCGAGAATGCGCCGGTCAAGGCATGGCGCGAGGCCTATCGTCTGTTCAAGACCAAAAAGGGCGCGCGCTGTTCAATCGAGAACTTGCTCAAGCGCGTGCTCAAGGGCAAGCCGGTCGGTCATATCACACCGGCGGTGGATATTTACAACACGGTGTCGCTGACCTACGCGCTTCCCGTGGGAGGCGAGGATTTGCATGCGATCGAGGGAGACCTTCGCTTGAAGGTGACCGATGGTGGCGATGCGTTCTTGCCGCTTGGCGAGGAGGCGGATGACCCGACGCTGCCCGGTGAGCTCGCCTATATCGATGATGCGGGCGCTGTGTGCCGTTGCTGGAACTGGCGCGATGGCGTTCGCACGGCCCTGTCCGACGATTCGGCTGACGCGTTCCTGGCGATTGAGTGTGTTGAGCCCGAGCGCATGGGAGATTGCCAGGCCGCGATTGATCGCTTGGCTGAGCTGCTCGAGCGGTATTTGGGAGCGACGGTTGTCGTTAAGATGCTTGTGACCCGCGACAATCCCTGCGTGGAGCTGTAGCGGCGCCTAGAACCCATTGATGCCCCAAACCACCACAAAGGTGCCTGTCCCCTTTGTGGTGGTTTTTATGTTGATGGGTTAACAAATGGGTCGCGTGGAGGCGGCAGTCGCTGAGTGCGGCTAAGATGTTTACCCGTTAGCATCATGCAAGCGAAAGGCGGTCGTCTCCCATGCAGCAGAACGACGAGACACGTTTTGAGGATTTTGTCGGACTGATTAGCGGGCTCTACAAGGAGATTCAGCGTATCAAGACGTCCGAGGGCGCAAGGCTGGGCCTCAAGGGCTCCGACGTCATGTGTCTGTACTACCTGGAGCGCAGCAAGGACGGCATGACCGGCGCCGACCTGGCTCGCGTGGCCGGCGTGACGCGCGCTGCCGTTTCGCGCACGCTGGCGCACCTGGAGGAGGGCGGCTTTGTCGAGGTTGATGACTCGGGCGATGCTGCCGTCAAGTACCGCGCCCCGGTTCGCCTGACCACGCTGGGCGGCGAGAGCATGAACGAGGCCGACCGCATCATCCACGAAGTGCTCGACACCACCGGCAAGGCCATGGGCGTGGAGCAGCGCGAGCAGATGTATGCGTCGCTGCGTACGATTCTCAACACCCTGCGCGAGATCTAAGGCCGCCAAGGCATTTGCTTCCCATTAACAACTGCATCGTCCCGTTTGAGCGCGCATGCCGTGCCGGGGCATTGCTGTCAAAATTCCCTGCGCGGGACCTGCGCAAGAAAGGATTCGCTATGTCCGTCCGCATTATTACCGATTCCGCAAGCGATATGTCGCCGGCTGAGCACCCCGCTCTACGTGTTCTGCCGCTGTCCGTCACCTTTGGCACCGATGTGTATATGGATGGCGTCGACATCGATCACCAGCGCTTTTACGAGATGCTCGTGGAGCGCGATGAGCTGCCCAAGACCGGCCAGGTCAACCCGTATGCGTTTTCGCAGGCGATTGCCGAGACGCGTGAGGCCGGCGACGAGGCGGTGATCATTACCGTGGGCGCCAAGCTTTCGGGCACCAATCAGAGTGCCCGTACCGCACTTGCCGAGGCGCCGGGCGGCGACGTGTTCGTGGTAGACAGCAATAACGTAACCCTGGGCGAGCGTGTCCTAGTTGAGTATGCGCTGCGCTTGGTGGACGAGGGCCGTAGTGCGGCCCAGATCGCGGCGGCCGTCGAGGCCGTGCGCGACCGCGTGGTGGTTATCGGCCTACTCGAGACGCTTGAGTACCTGGTGCGCGGCGGTCGCCTGTCTGCTGCTGCCGGCGCCGTGGGCACGCTTCTCAACGTAAAGCCCGTTGTGGCTGCCGAGGACGGACTGATCGTGCAGTTGGGCAAGGCGCGCGGTTCCAAGAACGGCCGCAACCTGCTGAACCAAAAGGTCGAAAAGGCAGGCGGCATCGACTTTTCCATGCCGCTGGCGCTGGGCTATACGGGCCTTTCGGACGCTGTGCTCAAGAAGTACATCGAGGACAGCGCCGCGCTGTGGGCCGGCCATGCCGAGAGCGAGCTGCCCATCCACACCATTGGCGCCACCATCGGCACCCACGTGGGCCCCGGTGCCGTAGCCGTAGCCTTCTTCCGCCCCGCCAACTAGCTTTCCGGTCAAAACCACCATAAAGGGGACAGGCACCTTTGTGGTGGTTTATGCTGGTTTCGGTTGAAAGGAGCGAGCGATGGCGTCTGAGGGCTTTTTTGAGCGGGTGTACGAGGTGGTCGAGCAGATTCCCGAGGGGATGGTTGCCACGTACGGTCAGGTGGCGTTGCTCGCCGGTCGCCCACGAAGCGCGCGCTATGTGGGCTATGCGCTGCACAGCAATCCGCGTCCTGGTCAGATTCCCTGTCATCGCGTGGTGTTTGCCGACGGCCATATCTGTGAGGGCTTTGCCTTTGGCGGCCCCGATGCTCAGCGTGAGCTCTTAATGGGGGAGGGCGTGACGTTTACCGATCCCATGCACGTCGACTTGGCCGCCTGTCGCTGGCCAGCAGGGCTCTAGCGGCTTTGCCGTGGCTAAAACCACCACGAAGGTACCTGTCCCCTTTGTGTTGGTTTTCCGTTGCAGGTTTACCGGGGCTAACTTATGGAGAAGGTGTGGCGGCGCGGTTTGATGGTACAAAGTAAACCACGGTGAACTATATTGTTTTCAGCAACGGAGCAGGCAATAGGCGATGAAAAAGCCTGCCCTGTTGAGTTTGATTCGCATTCCTCCCCTCTGTGCGATTCAACGGTGTACTTCGGGAAAGCGCCCGTCGGCTGCCATGGCCGGCGGGCGCTTTCCTGTAATCATGGGACAAAACATCAGGTCCGTTATCCCAAAATGAGGTGCCGACGTTTGGCCTTAGGGCGGCACAAACTTTGATTGTTAGTCCCGCTTGCAGCAACCGATCTTTGTAAACCCTTGCGGCGCCTCTTCGCTCGCGGGGATTCTTGGGCTGTTGCTTCCCAGATACGCCTCTACATGCCGCGCGAACGCTTGCCACGACCACTCGTCTTTATCGGCCTCAAGCCGATCGGGAGAAATCGCGTTGAACAGGCACGTTGGAATCTCGTGCTCGTGCAGATTCTTGGCGATACAAGGCGTGCAGCCCTTGTCGTGGTTGACAGGGTTAAACGGGCATTTCCGGTCGTTGCATGTACAAAACGCAACTGAGCTCATGGGGCTCCTTCCAGTCGGTCGGTTCTGCTGTAAAACGCTGCCGCATGTTAAAACAATAGGGCGTCATTGCTTAACAGAATATAGTCTTAGGGTGCTTGCGACTTAGGGGTTCTGCCGAGCGGCTGAATACCTCGGCGACCGACCTCTGAAGAAAACAAAACCGCCGCAATGAGGATTGTGAACTGCCTCCCATTTCTTGGACATCGGGAAATGGGAGGTTTTCCATGAGTATAGACCTCAGGGTGAAGCACGA
>CAKTWE010000121.1 GCA_934630385.1 uncultured Collinsella sp. | reverse complement strand
GTGCACCTGCGCGCCCATGCCCAGCTTGCCCGCAAGATGGGTATTAAGGATGATCACATCTTTATCCTCGATAATGGCGACACGCTCGAGATGCGTGGCGGCATCGTCAAGCGCGGCACTCCGGTCGAGTCCGGCGTCGTCTACGTCGACGGCCTGCGCATCGGCGATACCGACCCCATCGTCCTGCGCGATCGTCAGAAGCTCGCCAACGACGGTATGGTTACGGCTGTCGCCATCGTCTCGCTTAAGCACAAGAAGATCGAGGCCATCGAGTTCTCGGGCCGCGGTGTTTCGTTTGCCATCGACGACCAGTTCTCCGAGGATGCCTCCGCGTCCATCATGAAGACGATCGAGAAGGGCAAGTTCAGCTTCACCAGCAGCGGTTCCGACGCCATTCGCAAGGCCGTGCGCGACTCGCTCTCCAACTTTATCTGGAGCCGTACGCGCACTCGCCCGATGATCATCCCGGTCGTCATGGAGGTTTAGTTTGGCGCGCGGATCTGCACAAAACGCCAAAGGCAATAAGGCCAACAACCAGCCGGCATCTGCTAAGGGTGCCGGTTCCCATCTTCGTGCCAATAAGGGTCACGAGGACGAGTTCGACGATTTCGAACCCTTGGTCGAGCCCTCGGCCAACCGTGATATCGCGGGTGTCGTTATCGCCGTTTTGGCTATCGCGTCTTTTATTGCCGTGATTTCGCCGGCTTCCGCGCCCGTGACGGCTGCGGTCGCCGGTTTCTACCACCTTGGCTTTGGCCTGGGTGCCTATGTGCTGCCGATCGTCATCCTGTTGTTTGCCGCCACGCTCTTTTTGGGTGAGGATTCTCCGCTCAACGTGCGTTCGGTTGCCGGCGGTGCCGTCGTCTTTGTGGCCGTGGTCTCCATCCTGTCTTTGATGGTGCCGGGTACGAGCGATTCGAGCGACCTAATGTTCACGCCGCTGAACCTTTCTGCCTCGGGTGGCTACATCGGTGCCTTTATCGCCAGCACACTGCAAAATGCCCTGGGTAAACCCATTGCGATGGTGGTCCTGCTGGGCCTTGTCGTCGTGGGTTTGGTTATCATCGGCTTTTCGGTGGGCGGCGTTCTGCGCTCCGCCCGTGACCGTGCGGCCGATTTTGCCGAGCGCCGCCGCGCCGATGTCAACGCCAGCCCGTGGGGTGACGACGAGGCCCTTTCGGTTCCCGGTGTCGCCCGCCCGCACCTGAGCATTCTGCGCCAAAAGGGTACTGACACTGCGGTGACCACGGTCATAGGTGACGATGTCGACCCGGTTTTGGATGACGACGAGGACGAGGATCCGTTTGTCGATGTGTCCGAGGCTGTGGAGGCCGAGCGCGCCAAGACGACGCTGCTGCCGCGCCGTCACACCAAGAAGGGCAAGGCCGCGCCTAAGCTCAATACAAGCGAGCCGGATCCCTCTTGGTCCGATAGCGAAATCGAACTCACCGAAGGCGATGACGAGGACGACGAGGCTCCACTCGAGTCCGCCAAGACAACCTTGCTGCCGCGTCGCCGTGCCAAGGCGGGACAGGTCACTGGACAGTTTTCGATGGAAGACGACCCGGACAAGGCCGACGAGTCCGAGCCGCCGTTTGCCGTGAATCCGGTTTCGGCCGCTCCGCAGATCCCTGATTTTCTCAAGCATCCCAAGGTTGTCGACGCGTCTGTTGCGAGCGCTACCGAAGCTCCGTCAGCCAGCGATGGGGGAGCGGACCATGCTTCCGCGGATGCCGAGGGCGAAGAAGAGGACGGCCTCAAGCTTCCTCCGCTCGAGATTCTGCATGCCAACCCGCAGTCGGCTTCTGCGGCGTCTTCGGACAAGGAGCTGGAGCAGACCGCCGAATCGCTGCAGTCGACGCTGCTGGAGTTTGGTCGAAGCGCCCGCGTTGTCGGCTGGATTGCCGGCCCCACGGTGACGACCTTTAAGCTGCAGCCCGGAGAGGGCGAGCGCGTGAGCAAGATCTCGAGCCTCGAGGACGATATCGCGTTATCGCTTGCTGCCCAGTCGGTGCGTATCTTTGCTCCGATTCCCGGTACTTCGCTCGTCGGTATCGAGATTCCCAACCGCAAACGCCAAAACGTCAATCTGGGCGACGTGCTGCCCTATGTGAAGGGCGGTCCGCTCGAGCTGGCCATCGGTCGCGATGCCGAGGGCACGCCGGTCGTTGCCGACCTCGCCAAGATGCCCCACCTGCTGATCGCCGGTACCACCGGATCCGGTAAGTCAGTTATGATTAACTCCATTATCACGACCCTGCTCATGCGCGCGCTTCCCGAGGACGTTCGCCTGATCATGGTCGACCCCAAGCGCGTCGAGCTCGCGGGCTACAATGGCCTGCCGCATCTCTATGTGCCCGTCGTGACCGAGCCCAAGCAGGCCGCAAGCGCCCTGCAGTGGGCCGTGTCCGAAATGGAGCGCCGCCTGAAGGTCTTCGAACGTCTCAACGTTCGTAAGATTTCGACCTATAACGAAAAGCAGGCCGCCGGCGAGTTTGAGCATTATGACAACCCGCCGCAAAAGATGCCCTACCTGGTCATCATCATCGACGAGCTTTCAGACCTGATGATGGTTGCCGGCAAGGATGTCGAGGCGTCGATCGTGCGTATCGCCCAGCTGGGCCGTGCCGCTGGTATCCACCTTATCGTGGCCACGCAGCGCCCCAGTTCCAACGTGGTGACGGGTCTCATCAAGGCCAATATCACCAACCGTATTGCTTTTAACGTCGCTACGGGTATCGATTCGCGCGTCATCATCGACCAGATGGGTGCCGAAAAGCTCACCGGTCTGGGCGATATGCTGTTCTCGAAGGTTGATTGGGGCAAGCCTCGCCGTATCCAGGGCTGCTTTGTTTCGGATGACGAGATCAATGAGATCGTTGAGTTCGTCAAATCTCAGAGCGAGCCGGACTACCACGAGGAGATCCTTTCTGCCGTGGCTCCCGCCTCGATGTCCATGGCGGGTGGTGGCGGCATTGTCCGGACCGGTGTTGCCGAGCCGCAGGATGATGATCCGCTTATCTGGGAAGCTGCCCATATTGTGGTGGAATCGCAGCTTGGCTCCACATCTGGCCTGCAACGCCGCCTCAAGGTTGGTTATGCGCGTGCCGGGCGTATTATGGACATGCTGGAAGAAAAGGGTGTCGTCGGCCCGCCCGACGGTTCCAAGCCGCGCGAGGTCCTTCTGGACGAGGAGGGGCTTGCCGCGCTTGAATCCGTAGACGCCGAGATGGCACGTGAAGATCGTGAGTTTGGAGGATTCTGATGGCTGCACGCTTTGGTGACATGCTGCTCGAGCAGCGTCGCCGAATGGGCCTTTCCATTCAGCAGGTCGCCAACACCATCAAAATCAGACCGCAGATCATCGAGTTTTTCGAGACCGGTAACTTTGCGTCGATGCCCCCGCGCGGCTATGCGCAGGGCATGATTTCGAGCTACGCTCGCTTTTTGGGGCTTAACCCGCGCGAGGTCGTCAACGCTTACTTTGACGACCTCATGGCATATGAACGCGAGACTTCGCAGCAGGGCGGTCGTTTTCAGGATGCTGCCGGCTACGTTAACTCGCGTTCGTCGGTCGATAACGGACGCTTTCTGATGGTTCAGGGCGGTCGCTCGACGCGGTACGGTCAGCGTCCTCCGCAAGCGGGCTATATCACCGAGACGGGCTCCAGCGAGGAGATTCGTTCTCAGCGAGATCGCTTTCGCAGTACGCCCATGCCGGATGACCGTGCGCTTCCCGCCGCTCGCGGGTTGAGCCGTGATCCTCGCGCCGGTTACGGCGACGGTGGCTACTCCGGTCGGGGTTATCGCGGAGTTTCTGCCGGTCGTTCCCGCGGTGGTTACGCCGATGCCGATACCACACAGGTGACGCCGCGCCTCCGTTCGCAATCGCAGCCTTACGGGCAGCGCTCTTCTGCGCCTCGCTCTGGACAGCGTGGCTATCAGGACCGTGGTGAGCTTGCGCCGCGTTCGGGCCAGCGTGGCTCGCAGCGCCAGGGCGACTATCGTGGTCGTTCCGATAGCGCTCGCGGCCGCATGCCGCAGGTAAACGGTCGCGGTAGT
>CAKTWE010000120.1 GCA_934630385.1 uncultured Collinsella sp. | reverse complement strand
GCGTTGCATCGGCCGAATAAAGCGGGCTCGCGTGCAGTTACGCACGCGAGCCCGCTCTCATCATGCGGTTAGTTGCGCTTGAGGTGGACGACCGTTTCGCAGTGGAAGGTTTGCGGGAATAGGTCGACCGGCGTGATCTTGACGGGGGAGAAGGTGCCCTCCTCGACAAAGCGCTTGAGGTCGCGGGCCAGAGTTGCCGGGTCGCAGCTCACGTAGGCGACATCGCGGGCGCTCGTGCTCGCGATGAGGTCGATCGCCTCGGGGGCGAGGCCCGCACGCGGCGGGTCGACCACTAACACGTCGGCGTCCTGATCGGGGAACTCGCGCACCGCGTCGCCGCCGATGACGTCGACGTTATCGAGCTTGTTGATCTCGAGGTTGCGGCGTAGATCGCGCACGGCCGGGCCATAGGCTTCGACGGCGGCGACAAAATCGCAGCGGCGGGCGAGCGGTAGGGTAAAGGTGCCGGCGCCGCAGTACAGATCCACGGCCAGCTCGTCTTCCTGCGGGTCGAGGGCGTCCATAACGAGCTCAATCAAAATCTCGGCGCCCTTGGTGTTGACCTGGAAAAACGACGGGGCAGACAAGCGCATCTGGCCCTCGGCGATATTCTCGGTCCAGGAGCCCTCACCGGCGAGCATCTCCACCTTAGAGGCGCGGCGGGCCTTCTTCTCGCCCTTGCTCATGACGCGCACTACGCTCGTGGGGTGTGCGGCGTCTGCCAGAACGCGCGAGACCTGTGAGCGCGGAAAGGAACCCGTGGGCGTCCAGAGCGCGACCTCGAGCGCTTTGGTGCGGCGCGATGCGCGAATGCCCACGCGCTCGAGGCCCAGGTCGTGGCTGCCGCTCAGATAGTTGAGCGCGCCGACGACCGATTTGAGCGCCTTCGGGAAGCGCTTATCGAACAGCGGACACGCATCGACGGTCACGATTTTGCTGGGGTCGACACCGTGCATGCCAAGGCGCACGCGACCGTTGACGACGGTCGGTTCGAGCTCGATTTTATTGCGGTAGCCCCAGTCGTCCTTGGTGTGGCGGATGGGCTGTACCAACTCATCGACCTGCTCAGGAGCGAACTTGCCGATGCGCTCGAGCGTGGAGCGCAGGTTTTGCTCCTTGGCGGCGAGCTGTGCCGTGCGTGAGAGATTGCCCCACGAGCACCCGCCACAGATGCCCACGAAGGGGCAGGGAGGCTGAATGCGATCGGGGCTTGGCTCCAGAATCTCGGTGGTGCGGGCGCGCATGAACGACTTGCCGTCCTGTACGACCTCGACCTCGACGGTGTCGCCTGCCACGGCGCCCTGCACAAAGACGGCCTTGCCGTTGTCGGCGTGCGCCAGCCCGTCGGCGCCGTAGGTCATCGATTCTATAGTGAGCTTCATATCCCTGCCTGTCATTCGTGTTGTTGTTCGCACCATGGTAGCAGGGAAAAGCGCCCCACATCCGAGGCTTTCCTCAAATGCGGGGCGCTTCTACAAACTGCTTCTACAAACGTCTATTTCGTCTTGCCGGTAATGAGCGTCTTAAGGCCTAGGCCGATCAGGCCCAGTCCCATGCGCACACGACCGGGGCGATGGCGCTCGATGGCCTTGGTCTTGCCAGCGGGCTTCTCGCGGCGGGCGCTCGTCTCGGGTGCGGGCTTAGCTGCCTGCGGCTCGGGCTGAGGTGCAGGTGCGGGCTCGGGCTCAATGACAGTCGCCTGGACCTCTTGGACCTTGGGTGCTACCGGCTGCGGCTCGGGCGCTTTCTCCACGGCGGGCTCTGCGGTAGCCTCGGGCTCATTCGCCGGGGGAGCGGCAACCGCTTCCGGTTTGGCAACTGCCCCATGTTCAACCTCGGCCTGAATAGCCTCCTCGGCCACACGTTCCTTCTGCTGTGCGCGCTGCTGCGCGGCGGCCTCGGCGTTGCGATAGGCGCGCTCCAGCAGAGCTTCCTGCGAGTTGAAGGGTTTCTCACCCTCTGCGCGCTCCACGGGGACCCAGGTGCCGTCACTCGTCAGGCTGCGTGCCTTCACGTTGTCGCGCAGCTGCATGCCCATGTACTCGTGCACCAGGGCGCGGCAGGTGGGGTCGAGCACGGGGAAGGCAATCTCCACGCGGTGCTCGGTGTTGCGCGTCATCATGTCGGCCGAGCTCAGGTAGATCATGTCCGAGTCCACGCCAAAGGCGTAAACACGGGCGTGCTCCAAAAAGCGTCCGACGATAGAACGGACATGCACGTTCTCAGTCTTGCCCGGAACGCCCGGCTTGAGGCACGAGATGCCGCGGATGATCATGTCCACGCGGACTCCTGCGCACGATGCCTCGGCAATCTTGTCGATGACCTCGCGGTCGGTAAGCGAGTTGAGCTTAAAGAACACGCGGGCGGGCTCGCCGACAAGGGCGCGCTGAATCTCGCGGTCCAGGCCGCGCGTGATGAGCGGCTTGAGGCCCACGGGCGCCACGCCCAGGAAGCGGTAGTCGCCGCGCAGGTTGCCCAGCGACAGGTTGCGGAAGAACAGGTTGGCGTCCTCACCGATGCCGGGATGCGCAGTCATGAGCATAAAGTCGCTGTAGAGCTTGGCCGTCTTCTCGTTAAAGTTGCCGGTGCCCAAAAGCGTCAGACGGGTAAGCGCCATGCCCTCGCGATAGGTGAGCTGACAGATCTTGGAGTGGCACTTAAAGCCCTCGGAGCCGTAGATAACGGTGCAGCCGGCCTCCTCCAAGCGCTCGGCCCATTCGATGTTGTTCTGCTCGTCAAAGCGGGCACGGAGCTCCATGAGTACCGTGACCTCTTTGCCGTTCTCGGCAGCATCGATGAGCGACTCGCACAGGCGGCTCTGCTTGGCCACGCGGTAGAGCGTGATGCGCAGTGAGATGCACTCGGGGTCGTAGGCGGCCTCGTGCACCAGATCCAAGAACGGATTCATGGCCTCGTAAGGGTAAAAGAGCAGCTTGTCGTGCTGCAGCACCTGCTCGCGGATGGAGCGGGTCATATCGATGGTGGGATTGGGCTGCGGTTTAAACGGCGTAAAGAGCAGCTCGTTGCGTAGATGCTCGGGAATCTTGCCCTCAATGCCAAAGACGTAGCCCAGGTCAAGGGGGATATCGCAGGTAAAAACCGAGCGGCGAGAAAGCTCGAGCGCCTTGCGGATGGTCTTGAGCGTTGCTTTTTCGAGTGAGCCCGAGACGGCGAGTACCACCGGCTGCAGACGCAGGCGCTTCTTGAGGATGCGCTTCATGTGCTGGCGGTAATCCTCTTCCTCCTCGACGCCCTCGCCGTCCGGGTCGATATCGGCATTGCGAGTGACGCGGATGAGCGCTCGGTCGAGCGGCTTATAGGAGCCAAAGCAGCTATCCAGGCAGGCGAGAATGACGTCCTCGAGCAAGATGTAGGAGTAGGTGCCGGTGGGCGAGGGGATTTCGACCACGCGGTTCATCGAGGCGGGAATCTCGATAAGGCCCAGCAGGCTCTCCTCGTCGGTGACGCCGTCCAGGCCACAAGCCAGATAGAGCGCTCCGTTGCGCAGGTTGGGGAAGGGGTGGCGCGGGTCGATGACCAACGGCGAGATGACCGGCGATACGTAGGCCTGGAAGTAGCGGGTTACAAAGGTATGTTCCTCGGGCGTAAGCGAATCGATGCGGGCGCGGTGAACGCCCAGAGTGTCGAGATTGCCCTCGATGCTCTTATTGATTGACTCCCAGCGGGTAAGGAGCCCGGGCAGCTCTGCCATGACGGCATCGACCTGTTCGGAGGCGGTCATATTGCTCTTGTTGTCGACAGGCTGTTTTTTGAGCTCGGCAAGGTCGGACAGGCCACCCACGCGCACCATAAGGAACTCATCGAGGTTTGACTCGAAGATCGAGACGAACTTAAGGCGCTCGAACAGCGGCACGGACTCATCGAAGGCCTCGTCGAGCACGCGGTTGTCAAAGCGCAGCCAGCTGAGCTCTCGATTTTGCGTGTACGAGAAGTCGCGCGGCGGCTTGCGCAGCTTAGCGGCCTTTTGCTTCTTTTCGATTTTGCTCGGCATATGCATCTGTCCGTTCAGTCCCTACAGGGGACGGTAGCCTAACACTATTCCCTATTGTCTCAATTTAGTCGACCTATGGCGCGGACGTATCGCGCGAACGGTATCTTTACCTACTTCTTACGCTGACGAGCCGAAGAACTAGCGTCCGGTGCTTTGAGCAAGCGATCTATATCCTCACTCAACTGGTGAGAATGTATGAATAAGAATGATAGCAAGCTGA
>CAKTWE010000119.1 GCA_934630385.1 uncultured Collinsella sp. | reverse complement strand
ATATCGCACACGTCGTGGCGCAGCATCTCGCGCGGCCGCCTTCAGGAGGATGGCTACCATTGCCTGCAGTGCCCGCGCATCACGGTAGGCAAGACGCTGGTCGACGGACGCCTGTCGGGTGCCTACCTCCACCGCCGCGGAACCACCGCAGAGAAGGCGCTCGGCAGCGAGGCCGAGGTTGCGCTGGAATGCTTTACCCTGTGGTCGGATGATTTGGGCGACAGCCTCACGTTCCGCCAAGTTCTTCGCTTTCCGCAGGCACCGTCGAGTATCGAGTTGGGCGAGCCCGAGAATATCAACGGCAAAATGGTGGTGCCCGTTGCATACGAGACTGCAGGCGGTTGTGGCTGCGCATCGTACGCCGTGATCGGCCAGTCCATTGCAGGCTGGGGCGTTATGTCACCAGACGCCACGGTACCCCGTGCGGTGCCGTGGCCACAACATTCGGGCTTTTTGGCCACCATCAACGGGCAGCTGCAGCATATTACTTGGACGCGAGGCGCATCGGCATTTGCAACGCAGCCCTTGGGTGCCGCAGGCTGTGGCCCGGCGTCGTTTAGCGTAAGCAACAACGGCAGGTGCGTGCTCTATGTAGAGAACACCGATGGCAAGGTGGGACAAACCTACGACGAAGAAGGCAACCCGGTAGCAGTGATGGGCAAGCACTTCCGCATCTTCGCCAGCACCTTGGCAGGCGATCTGTTCACGGAGCCGTTCGTGATGTGCGAGCTGAACCATCCCGTCGATCAGATAACGACATTTTTGACGTCGGGAGGCATGCTCTCCGCGCTCGCCACGCACATTGTGAGCGCGGAGAAGAGCGAGGCAGAGCTGCGCGGCATCGACGTACCCTTGGTGGCGTGTGCCACTCCGACGGGCGCGGTCGCTACCTCGGGCGCGGTGGTGCCCGGAGCAGCAGGCGAATCCTTCATGGTCACGGTGCGAAACGACGGCAACACCTTGCTGACCGCCGGCACGATCGATCTGTACCGAGAGGGCTCCAGCCAGCCGTTCTCCAGCGCATCCATCGGATTCGGAGCGAACGCACGCATGGCTTCGATCTACGATCCAGAGCTTGCCGAGGATGCTTCGGCCAACGATATGGCACGCGTGAAATACGCGCTCGAGACGCTGGGCGCGTGTTTTGCAACGCACCCGCTGGTAGCCGACAACGGCAACGCCGTGCTGGCACCGGGTTGCACGGCACAGTTCCGCATGAGCTTCGCCATCCCCGAGAGTTGGAGCGACGAAGTGGGCAAACGCGTAACGCTCTACGCAAAGGCGCGCGACCTGGTGGCGCTCGACCCCGTGACGCTCAAGGAAATCCGACCCGGCGCAAACTCGGCACTGGGTGCCGTGCTGCACGAGCTTCATGTGCCCGACGCGGCATGCGAGCGCTCAGAAGTTCAGGTCGGCGTATGCGGCAGCGCGGATACGACAGGACTTCACGACGCCCCGATGACAGCAGACGGCGATGGTGGCTCGAGTGGCGGCGGTGCTGACGAGGGTGGCGGCTCCGGCGGAAGCAGCTCCGGCAGTGGCAAGGACCACGGCAATAACAAGCGCTCCGGAAAAGCGGGCGCGCTTGCGGGCACGGGCGATGTCAACGCTCCCCTTACGGCAGCCGCTGCAGCACTCGCCGCGGCAGGCGCCGGCCTCGTCGCCTACAGCGCCCGCCGCACGGCGCTCGAAACCGACACCGCCGATGAGGTCAATTCGGATAGGCCTCGCTAGCTCCAAGTTACTTTTGCGAGAGACGCCGACTCGGCTCATCGAACATCAAAATGGGCTGGTTCTGAATACCCAGAGCCAGCCCATTGCGCATTAAATGTCGTCTGAGGAGTCGAGTTCTGCCTCGAGCTTGGCACGGCGTCTTTTCGCCGTGAAAAACGTTGCGCACAGGACAGCAAACGTAGCCGCGAAAATCGTCGCACCGCAGAACACGCCCGTGGCCAGGTTCGCCAACCAAAAGACGCTTTCGAGCGGTACGATCTGTGCCTCAGCGATACAGCGCATTGCGGCAATAACAAGCGCGAACGCGGCGCCGCTAAGACCACTGACAAGCAGGAAATATCCAACAGGAAGATGCTCGGTTTGCCCAAAACGATTGGTATCGACATAGCCCTTCCGCGTTTGCAGTCCTGCGCAAATCAACATCACGAGAACGAGCCACAAATACATGGCTGCCTCGAACGGCGTTGCAAAGCCATGCGGCATTTCACTGGCGTCGCTGTGAACCCACGCAACCTGTCGAGCTATAAACTGGTAGAAAAAGATCATCAACATGCCAAACGAAAGCAGCACGAAACCAATCTTGTAGATCTTCGCGCTCTCAGCCTCCAGGCGTTCATCCTTTGGGCCGGCATATTCACGCCACTTTTGCACGATTTTCAGATCTTCAAATTTCATAGTGAACTCCTAAAGAGTATTAGGGTCGGCGTCGGTTTCGTCTTCCCAAAACAAGTCGTTCAACGTAACGCGCAGCGCCTTACAGATTGCCACGCACAAATTGAGCGTGGGGTTGTAGCCGCCCGCCTCGATAAGGCCGATGGTTTGGCGCGTAACGCCCACGGCTTGGGCCAAGTCGGCTTGCGAAAGGCCAGCCGCCGCGCGTGCCGCCTTCATGCGTAGGTTCTTTTTGCCCGGCATGGAGTTCCTTTCGTAAATGTGGACAGATATCCGTTACAACATGACAGAAATATATTGCATACTTCACAAGATGTCAACTATATCTGTCATTATGGAAACCATGTTCGCCATCGCCATGTGGACATAACAATTTCGATTCGCTATTCAAACTTACTCGGACAGAACCGACTCGGTTTTGTCCGAGTAAACGCGAGCGTAAACTATCACTGTCCGCTATTCGACATCCGGCCCCTCCCCCATCAGCCATCGGGCGATGTCGACCACCTTAATCCCCTCATAATCAACAGCCTCGTGCTTTGTTCGCGCAATGACCATTTTGGGATACGCATCACGTATCGCAAGCAGAGGTGCCGCTTCGCGTTCAAAGGTCTCCTGACGCGAAATGTCATCACTAACTTGGATATACACTCGCTCATCGCGACGAATTGCCACGAAGTCGATTTCCTTCTTATAAAGCACCCCGACATAAATTTCCCAACCGCGTCTTAGGAGCTCTATAGCGACCATATTTTCATATACATGCCCGAAGTCGAGTTTTTTAGTGCCCAGTTTTGCGCATCTGATTGCATGATCCGATAAATAGTATTTATCACCCGAAGTGAGGTACTTTTTACCGCCTACGTCATAGCGGCGCACTCGATAGAACGCAAAGGCCTGGCATAAATATCCGAGGTACTGGGCGAGCGTTGCCACGGAAACGCGTGTTCCGGCAGCATCCAGCGCAGCCACAATCCCGCTAACAGAAGATATGTTACCGATATTGTCCATTAGGAAATCGCATGCACGTTCTAGTTGCACCTTGTTACGAACCCCATGCTTTTCTTCCACATCACGCAAAACCAAGACATCTAGCACGTTCGCAATATATCGATAGCGAGCTCGCTCGCTAGGATACAAATATGAGCCAGGCATTCCGCCCTCTCTCAAATATCGGTCAAGCGCTTCGTCCGGGTTATGAATTTCGTGATATGTCGAAAACTCAAGCAAGGAAAACGGAAATACTTCAACCTCATATGTCCGCCCGCGAAAAAGCGTCGCCAAATCACTCGAAAGCAAGAAAGCGTTGGAGCCAGTAACGTAGATATCGTATTTTCCCGATGCATGAAGGCTGTTGACCGCTTTTTCGAACCCAACGCAGGTTTGCACCTCATCGATCATCACAATGTTATCGAGGCCCTCGCAATAGCCTTCCTCAACGTAGCGATGCAGTGCTCGATAATCCGTTAGTTCCTCGAATTCGAGGAGATTGAAATTGATGTGGATAATATTGGCATCGGGGTCGGCCTCACGAAAGCGATCAGCAAGAGCTTCCAGTAGAACAGATTTGCCGCACCTACGAATGCCGGTAATAACCTTGATGTCCGGCGTTCCCTTAGCGCCAAGAAGCGCTTCCATATATTGAGGACGTTCGATAATCTTCATATCTTCACCGTTCTATTAAATAAAAGCTCTCTTGATTCGTTTTCGTTTAATATATATCGTATTCTACTAAATGAAATCAAATAACTCTTGATTTTATTCAGCTATTTCTCCCAATAGCGTAACATCAGTCAATATACCACGAACGATTGTTCGATGGATTTCGTGTTGGGTGGAATCGCCCAAGGGCTGGGCTATGCTACCTTGACTATCTATATGACTAAAACGCAGCAAAGGAGTATCGAGAGAGCGAGCATGGCAAAAAACACCGCAAACTATGGTAACGACAGTATTCGTCAGCTCAAGGACGAGGAGCGCGTACGCCTACGCCCCGCCGTCATCTTTGGCTCGGACGGACTCGATGGCTGCGCGCATGCTGCCTTCGAGATCCTGTCCAACGCCGTTGACGAGGCGCGCCAGGGCTACGGCAAGCTCATCACCCTCAC
>CAKTWE010000118.1 GCA_934630385.1 uncultured Collinsella sp. | reverse complement strand
TATATAGATACGCCCGGCACCGTGTATCTAGAGGTTTTCGTTGACAGCCCCCAAGGTTGCATCGTATTATCTTTTTCGTTCGCGGGGGCGGCGGTCCAAAAGACCAAAGAACCTGCGGATACTTGAACGATTGGGAGTTTGCCCGAGTGGTTAATGGGGACGGGCTGTAAACCCGTTGGCTCTGCCTACATAGGTTCGAATCCTATAGCTCCCACCCGTCAAGTGCCTGTATAGCTCAGTCGGTAGAGCACTTCGTTGGTAACGAAGAGGTCACCAGTTCAAGTCTGGTTGCAGGCTCCATCCGGCGGTGTAGCTCAGTTGGTTAGAGCACACGGTTCATACCCGTGGCGTCACTGGTTCGAATCCAGTCACCGCTACCATAGGTAACACGGTGGCTTCTCAATAGTATGTTGAGAGGCCACTATGGTATAAAGGCAAAGTCCCGTCCGGGGACGACCTGTTAAGAGGAGGGCTTTATGGCCAAAGAGAAGTTTGAGCGCACTAAGCCGCATGTTAACATCGGCACCATTGGTCACGTCGACCACGGCAAGACCACGCTGACCGCCGCCATCACCAAGGTTCTCTCTGAGACCGAGGGCTGCAAGGCTGACTTCACTGCGTTCGAGAACATCGACAAGGCTCCCGAGGAGCGCGAGCGCGGCATTACGATCTCCGTCTCCCACGTCGAGTACGAGACCGCTGCCCGTCACTACGCTCACGTTGACTGCCCGGGTCACGCTGACTACGTCAAGAACATGATCTCCGGTGCTGCTCAGATGGACGGCGCTATCCTGGTCATCGCCGCTACCGACGGCCCCATGGCTCAGACCCGCGAGCACATCCTGCTCGCCCGTCAGGTCGGCGTTCCCTACATCGTCGTCTTCCTGAACAAGTGCGACATGGTCGACGATGACGAGCTCATCGACCTCGTCGAGATGGAGACCCGTGAGCTCCTCTCCGAGTACGATTTCCCCGGCGACGACATCCCCGTCATCCGTGGTTCCGCTCTGGGCGCTCTCGAGGGCGACGCCAAGTGGATGGACGCTATCCGCGAGCTCATGAAGGCCGTCGACGAGTACATCCCGACGCCTGCTCGTAACAACGACCTCCCGTTCCTGATGGCCGTTGAGGACGTTATGACCATCTCCGGCCGTGGTACCGTTGCTACCGGCCGTGTCGAGCGCGGTGAGCTCAAGCTCAACGAGCCCGTCGAGATCGTCGGCATCAAGGATACCCAGAACACCGTCGTTACCGGTATCGAGATGTTCCGTAAGTCCATGGACTTCTGCGAGGCTGGCGACAACGTCGGTCTGCTGCTCCGCGGCATCAAGCGCGAGGACATCGAGCGCGGCCAGGTTCTCTGCAAGCCCGGCTCGGTTACCCCGCACACCAAGTTCACCGGCGAGATCTACGTTCTGACCAAGGATGAGGGCGGCCGTCACACCCCGTTCTTCGATGGTTATCGTCCTCAGTTCTACTTCCGTACCACCGACGTTACTGGTACGGTCAAGCTCCCCGAGGGCACCGAGATGGCTATGCCTGGTGACCACATCACCATCGAGGGCGACCTCATCCACCCGATCGCCATGGAGGAGGGCCTGCGTTTCGCTATCCGCGAGGGCGGCCACACCGTCGGTTCGGGCATCGTCTCCACGATCATTGAGTAAATTAGCTCTTTGATATAGCTGACTTAGAGAACCCGGCACTTATATGGGTGCCGGGTTCTTTTCTGCAATGGATGTTGAGCCGTTGCTGGTGTCGAGAGGATCGATAATGGTCCTGGATGCACCGTCGATTAGCTCTCGATGGCTTCATTGATGTGTTCCAAATATGAATGGATCCACCGAGAACCAATTGACTCGAGGTTTTCATTGACAGCACTTACGTAGAGCTGATAAAGTAACAACTCGTGCCCGTACGGGGCGGAAATGAAAGGTTCAGGATACATGCGTACTCTAGTTACTCTTGCGTGCACTGAGTGCAAGCGCCGCAACTATACGACCACCAAGAACAAGTCGACCATGCCTGATCGTATGGAGATCAAGAAGTATTGCCCCTGGTGCCGTCACCACACGCTGCACAAAGAGACTCGCTAGTCTCTAGTCACATACGCCAGTAGTTCAATTGGTAGAGCATCGGTCTCCAAAACCGAGTGTTGAGGGTTCGAGTCCTTCCTGGCGTGCCAGTCATTATTCCGTAAGCTCCCAATTGGGGGCTTACGGTTTACTCATGTATAAGCGCATTGCGCGGAGGTAACCCAAATGGCCAACAAGAAGAACAAGAAGAAGGCTCAGCAGCCGGCACCTGCCAACAACGCTGCCGCCAACTCCAAGGTTGAGGCCAAGAAGGCCGTTGCCAAGAAGAACGAGAAGGCTGCGAAGTCCAAGAAGAACGAGAAGCCTGGTTTCTTCGCCCGCACCAAGAAGTATTTCGCTTCGGTGAAGTCCGAGATGAAGCGTGTCACGTGGCCCGATAAGAAGGAGCTCGTGAACTACTCGGTCGTCGTTTGCGCTTCTCTGATCGTCGTCGGCGTCGTCATCGCTCTGCTCGATGCTGGCTTTGGCGAGGCTCTTGCTCTGTTCTCTGGATTGAGGGGCTAAACCATGTCTAAGCGTTGGTACGTCGTTCACACTTACTCTGGATACGAGAACCGTGTTAAGTCCGATCTCGAGCATCGTATCGAGACCATGGGCATGCAGGACCGTATCTTTGATATCGAGATTCCTATGGAGCGCGTCACCGAGATCAAAGAGGGTGGCAAGCGCGAGACCAAGGATTCCAAGATCTTCCCGGGTTATGTCCTGGTCCGCATGGAGATGGATGACGATGCTTGGACGTGCGTTCGCAACACGCCCGGCGTCACCGGTTTCCTGGGCGGCAACGGTAAGCCCGCTCCGCTTTCCCGCGACGAGTACAATAAGATGACTCGTCGTCCCGGTAAGGGCGATTCGCCCAAGCGCACGTCGGTTGATATTGAGGTCGGCACGTCCGTCCGCGTCACCGATGGCCCGCTTACCGACTTTGATGGCAAGGTCTCCGAGGTCAACACCGAGGCAGGCAAGCTTAAGGTCACCCTGATGATCTTTGGCCGCGAGACGCCGGTCGAGCTCGACTTTAACCAGGTCGCTGTCATCGCTTAAGTTTTCGTCCGTTCGCGCGAGCGTGCTTCTTCTGTGACTGCTCATCTCAGGAGTGCTTCTAACACGTGCGTGCTTACGATATAGCAAGTACTTCACACTCGTGATTCGAAAGGAATGACCATGGCTGAGAAGAAGGTTGCCAACGTCATTAAGCTCCAGATTCCTGCTGGTGCCGCTAACCCCGCTCCTCCCGTCGGCCCCGCCCTGGGCGCTGCTGGCGTGAACATCATGCAGTTCTGCCAGGCCTTTAACGCCGAGACGCAGGACAAGAAGGGCGACATCATCCCCGTTGAGATCTCTGTCTACGAGGATAAGTCCTTCTCCTTCATCACCAAGACCCCGCCGGCGGCTCACCTCATCAAGAAGGAGCTGAACCTCAAGTCTGGTTCCGCTAAGCCCCAGGCCGACAAGGTTGGTCAGCTCTCCCAGGAGCAGCTCACCAAGATCGCCGAGATCAAGATGCCGGACCTCAATGCCAACGACATTGACGCCGCCAAGAAGATTATCGCCGGTACCGCCCGCTCCATGGGCGTCACCATCGCTGAGTAGCGATTTCTTTAGGTAATGACGGGTGCTCCGACCGGGGCGCCCGTTATATGTGTGCAATAGGGCACACGATACGATGTGGGAGGGCTCACGCCCGTTTAACCACAGGAGGTAATGCACATGGCTAAGCATGGTAAGAGCTATAACGCCGCTGCCGAGAAGATCGACCGCGCCACGCTCTACACCCCCCTTCAGGCTGCCAAGCTCATCAAGGAGCTCGACACCGCCAAGTTCGACGAGACCGTCGAGGCCCACTTCCGTCTGGGCGTCGATACTCGTAAGGCCGACCAGAACATCCGCGGTTCCATCTCCCTGCCCCACGGTACCGGCAAGACCGTTCGTGTTGCCGTCTTCGCCGAGGGCGAGAAGGCCCGCGAGGCCGAGGCTGCCGGCGCCGACATCATCGGTTCCGACGAGCTCGTCGCCCAGATCCAGAAGGGCGAGATCAACTTCGACGCCGCTATCGCTACGCCGAACATGATGGCCAAGGTTGGCCGCATCGGTAAGATTCTTGGTCCCCGTGGCCTCATGCCGAACCCTAAGCTCGGCACCGTGACCATGGACGTCGCCAAGATGGTCTCTGAGCTCAAGGCCGGCCGCGTTGAGTATCGCGCCGACCGCTACGGCATCTGCCACGTGCCCTTGGGCAAGAAGTCCTTCTCCGAGCAGCAGCTCGTCGAGAACTACGCTGCCCTGTACACCGAGATTCTGCGCGTCAAGCCCTCTTCTGCTAAGGGCAAGTACGTCAAGTCCATCTCCGTGTCTTCCACCATGGGCCCTGGCGTCAAGGTCGATCCCGCTGTCCAGCGCGACTTCCTGGCTGAGTAACT
>CAKTWE010000117.1 GCA_934630385.1 uncultured Collinsella sp. | reverse complement strand
TGGGGCATGGGAAGCCTCCTCCCCGCAGGTGCGGTAAGGGCTACCGCACGGGCCGATACTCAAAGCCCATTGTGGCATCCCGAGCCCGCGGAAAGAAGCTGCGCCGCGGGGGAGGCGACCCAAATGGCTTTCTCATATCGTCTTGTGCGGAGAAAGGAGGCTGGGGATTCGAACCCGAGAGGGCACGGGCGTTAAGCAAACGCGAAAGCGTTTGTAGCCCGTGGGCGAAAAGCCGCCAGGCTTTGAAGCCGGAGGGCATGCGTAGCATGCCCGGACATCCCCAGCTCTCCGCCAGTATGAATTGAAAGAAGGGTCCCATTTGGGGCCCTTTTTTGGTGCGGAGAAAGGAGGCTGGGGATTCGAACCCTCAAAAAAAGAAGGCATCCTTTCGGATGCCTTCTTTCGGTGAGTGTGTTGTTCTTTGACCCTACACCTCGGGTGCCTTGGCTACGGTCTCGCTTTCGGCCGTGAGCGGGCGGTTGTCGATGCGGCGACTCAGGCGGTCGAGCTTTACCAGTAGCCACTCGATGGGGTTTGGCCCCGAGCCCTCCTCGTCGGCAACCAAATCAACGACGGCAATCTTGGCGCCGTCTTGCTTGAGCGTGATGCTGCCTACCTTGTCGCCCACGTGCACCGTGCCCGAAAGGTCGTCGTAGCTAACCTTCTCGGTCACCTCACCGGCGAGTGAGAACACGGTTGTCTGCGCGGCGGGATCGGAGAGCGTGGCGTCGATTGTCTTGTCCGTCCAGTCGGTCTGGCCAATGCGCGCCATTAAGGGATTGCCGTTGGCGGTCTTCTCCCGCGTGTTGGCGATCGCAACCGTAACTTTGTGACCGTAGTACCAGTTGGCAAGGGTCGCCGTATCGGTAAAGCGCTGGTCGGTGGTGGTGGAGTTTAAAACCACGGTGTAGACCTCGTCGCCATCGCGATCGTAGGCGCTCGTAAAGCAATAGCCCGCGTCGTCGGTGGTGCCGGTCTTGCCGCCAATGTTGCCGTCTTGGCCAAGCAAAACGTTATGCGTATCCATGGAATGCGAATGGTCGGAGCCGTCGGCGCCCGTAACCTCGATCCAGGAGTCCTCGCTCGCCACGACCTTGCGGAACGTGTCGTTCTTCATGGCCTCCTGCATCATCAGCGCTACATCATGTGCGGTCGAGTGCATATCGCCGGCCCACTCGTCAAAATCCAGACCGTGCGGATTCTCAAAGACCGTGCCGGTGCAGCCAAGCTTTTTAGCGCGCTCGTTCATGGCCTTTACAAAGGTGGCCACGGCGTCCTTGGTCTTGGGGTCGATCTTTTTGCCCACGTGCTCGGCAAGTGCGATGGCGGCATCGTTACCCGAGGGAATCATCAGGCCGCGCAGGGCCTGCTCCACCGTGAGCTCGTCGCCTTCGAGCAGGCCGGCGGTCGAGTTGCCTACAGTGGCGGCAGCATTGCTCACCGTGATCTTCTCGTCCATTTTGCAGTTCTCGACGGTCAGGATCGCGGTCATCACCTTGGTGATCGAGGCAATCTTGACCTGATCATCGGCGCTGCGGGCGTAGTAGACGGTGCCGTCTTTCCCCATGACAACGGCATTGGTGGCCTCGATATCGGGGAGGTTTTCGGCCGTAATACCGCGTGCATCGGCGGTTTTGCCGCAAACGTTGTCAGTTGTAAGCGCTTGGGCGCCGGCGACCGTTGGCGCGCCGGCAACAAGGGCGACAGCACAGATAAAGCCGGCGGCAAGCTGGGCAGAGCGCTTTGCAAAAGAGGTGAAGGGCTTCACGGATTTCGCTTTCGACGGGGTGGTCTCTTCTGGCACTAGAGTATATCGTTTGCCGGCGGTGGCGAGCATCGAGCACACGCATGGCCTGCATCTGTGCCCGAACGGACATATGGATGCTTAAGGACGACTTAATCGCCCGCGCTTGTTGTGTGTGGCGAGCGTCCCCTCGGGCATAATGGAGCGCGAGAGGAGCGTGCATGAACGAGCGCATTTTGGTAGTCGACGACGAGAAAGCCATCGCCGACCTGGTGGGTATCTACCTTACAAAAGAAGGCTTTGATGTTCAGATTGCCTATAGCGGGGCCGACGCGGCCAAAGCAATCTTGGAGCAAGAGTTTGATCTGGCGCTGCTAGATGTCATGCTGCCTGATATCGACGGCTTTGAACTGCTGCGCACGATTCGTGCCAGCCACACCTATCCCGTGATTATGCTGACGGCTCGCGATGCCCAGCAGGATAAGATTGAGGGCCTTTCGCTCGGTGCGGACGATTACGTGGTCAAGCCGTTCCGCCCGTTGGAGCTTGTCGCGCGCGTCCATGCTCAGCTTCGCCGCTATACCAGCTACGGTAGCCGAGTGCAGGTGGCTGAGTCTCCGGTCATTCAGCTCGACGGTCTCGAGATCAACCGCGACGCTCGTTATGTGACGGTGGACGGCGCACCGGTGCGCCTCACGCCCATCGAGTATTCCATCTTGCTGTATCTGGTCGAGCATCGTGGCAGCGTGGTGGCCGTGGGGGACCTGTTCCGCGCGGTGTGGAACGAGGACTTTATGCCCGGCTCCAACAATACGGTGATGGTGCACATCCGCCATCTGCGAGAAAAGATCGGCGACGATGCTCAAAAGCCGCGCTTTATCAAAAACGTCTGGGGCGTCGGCTACATAATCGAATAGCGCCTTTGATGGTGGGGAAGTGGATATGACAAAAGACGATAGGCAGGCATTCGAGGTGCCCGATCGACTCTTTGAATACGTACGGGCAGTCGTCGACAACCGCGCGCTTGCGACGGTGCTGCTCTTTTTGCTGAGCCTGCTGCTGATTGGCATCGACAACATCGCCGGAATCTTAGCGGTGCTGCTTGTCGGCTTTTTGCTGATCGATCGATTCGAAATCGTGCGCCGTTGCGTGGTGATTGGCGGTGCCGCGTGGGCCATGACGTTGGCGATTGGCGCCATGGCGCTCGGCGGCATCGAAGGGCCGGTGCTGTTCGATGCCGGCTTTGTATTCAACATGCTTGGCTTTGTGCTGGCGCTTGCCGTGTGCGTGCTGTTCTTTTGCGGCCGTGCTCTGTACTACCAGGGCTACGAGCGGGGCGAGCAGCATGCCGATTGTGTGCTGGCCGCTCGTATTCAAGATCGCCTGATCGATCACCCCAACACCTGGGACAACATTGACGGCGACTTCTTGGAGGTCGAGGGCGCCCTTAACCGCGTGCGTGACCGTGAGCGCAAGGTGCGGCAATCTCTGCGTGACGAGTCGCATCGCAAGGACGATCTGGTTACGTACTTGGCACATGACCTACGCACCCCGCTTGCCAGTGTGGTGGGCTATCTTTCGCTGCTGCAAGAGGCTCCTGAGCTGCCGGTTGAGCAACGTGCGCACTTTACGGGCGTGGCGCTCGACAAGGCGCACCGGCTCGATGCGCTCATCGAAGAGTTCTTCGATATCACGCGCTTTGACTTCCACGATATCGTGCTCACGCGCGGCTATGTTGATCTGGGGTTGCTGCTGGCTCAGGTAGCTGACGAGTTCTACCCCATCCTCAACGAGCAGCATAAGGAAGCCCAAGTTGATATTCGCGAGGACCTGACGGTGCTCGTGGATGGCGACAAGATGGCTCGCGTGTTCAACAACATCATGAAAAACGCCGTCGCCTATAGCTATGAGGGCTCGACTATCACGATTGAGGCCAGACGCCGGGACGACGGCGGCGTGCGCGTGCGCTTTATCAATCAGGGCGATCCTATCCCTGCGGCTAAGCTCAAGGTGATCTTTGAGAAGTTCTATCGCCTGGATGCGGCGCGTGCGACCAATCGCGGTGGTGCCGGCCTGGGCCTTGCTATTGCCAAGGAGATCATCGCGGCACACGGCGGTACCGTTGCATGTGAATCGACGCCCGAACACACGATATTCACCATCGAGCTGTCCGCCGCATAGCCAGCGTGCCCTTACAAACACTTGACAATGTGCTCACGTGCGTATGAGCCGCGATTCCTACTATCGATACTGCTGAATTGATATCGATATGGAGGTATGCGGTATGACGGCTGCTGCGGCTGTGGAGCCCACGGAGCTTGAAGAACTCATGGAAGCGCAGGCCGAGGCCGCGCATGAGCGCGAGGTTGGGGATGCGACTCGCCCCACGGCAGAGGATCTTGCCGCCTCGCCGACGCGCATCGACGTCGAGGGCCTCGACCTGTTCTATGGCGACCACCATGCGCTCAAGGACGTGAATATCAAGATCCGCGACAAGCAGATCACCTCGTTCATCGGGCCTTCGGGCTGCGGAAAGTCCACGTTGCTGCGCTGCTTTAACCGCATGAACGACGGCATCAAGGATTGCCGCATCGAGGGCAAGATTGCGCTCGATGGTCAAGATATCCTGGGCGATTGCGACATCTGCCGTTTGCGCCAGCGCGTGGGCATGGTGTTCCAACGCCCCAACCCGTTTCCCATGAGCATCTACGACAACGTCGCCTACGGTCCTCGCGGTATGGGTGTGCGCGACCGCGCCGTGCTCGATGAGCTGGTCGAGGACTCCCTGCGTCGCGCTGCCCTGTGGGACGAGGTCAAGGACAAGCTCAAAGAGTCGGGCCTGGGTCTTTCGGG
>CAKTWE010000116.1 GCA_934630385.1 uncultured Collinsella sp. | reverse complement strand
GTTACCTCAGCTGGATAGAGGGTCTGACTACGAATCAGAACGTCATAGGTTCGAATCCTATACGCCGCACCAATTGATCTTAAAGCTCCCGGCAACGGGGGCTTTTCTTATATGGGAGCATTACGGAGATTCGAACCTCGGTCGAAGCCGGAGCGGATGCGCGGAATCCTATACGCCGCATCAATAGACTTTAAAGCTCCCAACAACGACTGCTCTTTTATATCGCGATGCATCGAAGATCGCGCCAAGTGCTCCAAATGAGTAAAAATCAAATTCAATAACTTTTTTTGAAAAAATGCTTGACCATTATTCAGTCCATGTGCATAATAATCAACAAGTCGCGGCGTTACCTCAGCTGGATAGAGGGTCTGACTACGAATCAGAACGTCATAGGTTCGAATCCTATACGCCGCACCATTTGAACTTAAAGCCTCCGGCGACGGGGGCTTTTCTTTTATGGAAACACCCCATGGATTCGAACCTCGGTCGAGGCGCGAGCGTGAAGCGGACGCGGAGCGTCCGCAGCGAGCGGGCGAGGACGCCGGCAGGCGGCCGAAGCCGGTGCGGATCCGCGCAGCGGATGCGCGGAATCCTATACGCCGCACCATTTGAACTTAAAGCCTCCGGCGACGGGGGCTTTTTTCTTATCGACTCGTGTAAGATTTCGAGTAAGCGCCTCGGTGAATCCGCGGCGCGCTCTTTCTCCAAGCGACCGATCAGGGTGATATTTCGTGGCAGAGCGTCCGACATACAAGCTCAGGTTTCTCGATCCCAAAAAGCGCTTTCCGGCAATGCCCGAGCAGCCTGCAGGACGCTCGTATGGCGTTGTCTGGAAAGTCTTTGGCGAGGACCCTAAAGAGTCATGCTATGTCGTCGAATTCGTCGGCAAAAGCCACATATCGCTCTTGGGCTACGTGAGCGTTTCGGGTGAGGTGTACAAGGTGGACCGTCCCGTTAGCGAGGCGCCATTGCCCGATGAGCCCGACATGCAACTGGTCCTCGATGAGTCCAACCCCAGCATTGGCGAGATTACAGTGAGGGACAGCGACGGTACCATGTGCCCCCAAGCACGAGTCAACGGCTCTCCCGAAAGAACCATGCGTGAACAATCCGATCACGAGACGTGGAATTCGACTCGCAGCCTTCGCTACGGCGAGTTTATGGCCTCGATGTTTTTACGCTACGTGATATTTGCCGATTCCGAAAATGTTGCCGCAAATACGCCAGACGCTGACAGGCTCGACGAAGGAATGAAAAATGCCGTCGACAAAATAAAGCTTGTAAAACTCTCCGAGCCGGTTGAGGTGCTTCTGGGCTTTGACTCCACGCCGCTCCCCGATGCCATCGAGACGTTGCTTTATCGCATCGACCACACAGATAATCCGAGTGGTATCGAGCGCTATGCCGCGGCCTTGATGGGCGAGGTCAACCTGCCGCGCCTGCGTACCATCGCGGCAAAGACCGAAATGAGTCTAGCGCGTATCGATCGCTCGAGGCTCTTCTACCTCAATTTTGACCGTAGCCTGCTGGATCAGGACGAGATCGATACCCTGCTTGCCGTCGAGTGTCGCCTCAACCGCCTTTCCGGCATCCTCGAGCATATTGGAGCCGGTTTAGGCCCCGCGGCCTCGTCTCCGAGTCTGGAGGGCTGCGCGCTCTTTGATTTGTGGCATATCGCCAAGACGACCAACGATGTTCCCAGACTGCTCGATACGGCCTCGAGTGACAACCCGTGGGCAAAACCTGGCACGGTCGCGTGCCAGCTGGGCGGAGAGCGGGACGTGCGTACCCGCTTCGCGCGTATTGTCGAGGCGCTCAACGTGGTCACAAGGCTCGACTATACCTATCGGGCAAACGTTGCCGAGGGGATTATGCTCGTTCGGTTTGGGCACTCTATCGTGGATGCCATGCCGCAACGTGAATACGACGCCCAGGATGACGTCTGGCGCGAGTTGGACGAGGACGTGCGCGCGATTTGGGCTGCCGAGCACGACGCGCGCGTGGCACTCACACTGGCGGCGGCTTGCTTTGCCGCAGGTGCCTGCATTACGCGCTGCTACGTTCAGATTGCGGCTCCCGACAGCGAGCAGGGCGAGCGCATTATTGCAACATATTCCTTTGGGCGTGCGGCCTATCTGGCCAATTGCGTGCCTGTCGCCAAGGATCTTGAGAGCATGGACATGGACGATATGCCGTGCAAGCGCATGCTTGAGGCATATGAGTCAGACGCGCCGGATGCGATTGAGCCCACTGAGGTTCACGCTCGCCCGCGTGACGACCACCGTTCGCTGCCGCCGGCGTTGCGTGACTTGCTGCTTGCCGATACGGCTGATGAGCTTGAGGTCATGGAGGATGATGATGACCCGTATGTGGCGCGCGTCATTGAGTTGCGCGAGCAGGCCAAAGTTGACCGTGCGGGTGCGTTTGAGGGCTTTTCTCGCCTTGTCGAGGAGCTGGAGGCCAAGTGTGCCGTCGCGGAGCTTTTGGCAACGGGTCCGGTCCAGACGCAGTTTTGCGACAACCAGCTGGTACGTATGGTGCTGCCGGTAATGGAGGAAGACCGCTCCGTTCGTATTTTGCGTGCACCCGATGCGCTGTACTTTGCCCAGCACGAGATCTGCAGCTTTTACGCCGAGCAGGAGGATTTTGAACGGGCATTGCCCGAGGTGCGTCGTCTTTACGATCTGGCTCGCTCGTCCATGCAATCGCACTTTGCGCTTATCAACGTGCTGGCGCGCCTGGAGCGCTTTGACGAGATTATCGAGGTGGCGCGCCACGGCTTGCGCATTGCCAGCGACCGTCCCTCAATCGGTTACCTGTTCTATCGCCTGGCGTTTGCCTATTGGAACTGCGACCAGCTCGAGCTCGCGTTGGCGTGCTACCGCCTCGTGCCGCGCGGCGAGGAGTCGGGTAGTAACGCGCTGGAGGAAATGCAGGGCCTTATGAACGAGATGGGTGTCAATGAGCCGCCGACGTTCGAGGAAGCGGTTGAGACCATCCGTAAGGCCGGGCTCGAGTTGCCTCCCGTGCCCGCCGTGACCAACCAGTTGGCGGATGCTGCCGTGCAGTTGGTCGACAACGGCTTCTTTTTCCTGGCGCGTGGCTGCATCTTCCAAATGTGGCGCACCATGGGCAACGATGAGCTCGGCTCCCTCAACCGCTCGCTGGGGTAGTGGCGAAAACCGCAAGGAGGAAAGGCCACTGGGCAATTAGAAAATTTCCTCTTGCCCAACTTCGACTGTTTGGTTACTATAGAACGGCTGTTACGGAGAGCTGACCGAGAGGCCGAAGGTGCTCGCCTGCTAAGCGAGTATGCCCCAAAAGGGCATCTGGGGTTCGAATCCCCAGCTCTCCGCCAGTATGACTTGAAAGAAGGGTCCCATTTGGGGCCCTTTTTAATATGAGAAAGCCATTGTCAATAGGCGTGTTTGTTCGAGCCCGGTTTTAAACCGGGCTTTTTCGTTTCCCGTCGGGAGGGCCCGCGCACGCTGCACGTTTAGTCGACGCTTGCCTGGCAAGCTAATATCCGCGGGCTCTTGCGGGCGCGCTGCCGGCGGTCAGCCCGGTATGTCCGCGCACCCCACCGCATTTCGATTCTCCGTCCGGCGCGCTCGTCCGAAACCAGTCTTGTTCACGGGCGCGGCCCTTGGGCTGCCCAAAAAGGGCTCGTGAACGCGCGCCGGCGATGCGTCGAGGCGCGGGCCCTCCCGGCGGGAGGCTTGTTGTCCGACGGGGTCAGCCGAGGGTCCCCTCCGCCCGGCGCCCGATCTCCCAGACCCAGCAGGCGAGCTCGCGCGCGACGGCGGCGTTTGCCTTGCACGAGCTCTTGCCCGCCGCCGCCAGCGCCTCGCGGCGGCGGCAGAGCCTGGCGGTGCAGTCGTCGGCGCGCGCCCGGATCGCCGCGGGGACGTCCGCGCCGGGCGCCGGGGCCTTCGGGCGGGGCGTGCACGTCAGGTAGTGCCACGCCGACTCCACCAGTGCCGTCCTGGCGAGCCGGTTGCCCGTCTTGGTTATCCCGCCGCGCCGCTCGGTCTCGCCGCTCGAGCGCTCCGACGGGATCAGCCCGCACCAGCTCGCGAAGGCCGGGGCCGTCCGGAACCTCGTGAAGGAGCCCGCCTCGGCTGCGAGCCTGAAGGCCGTCAGGGTGTCGATTCCCTTGATGCAGGAGAGCGCCTCGACGGCCGGGCGCCACCGGTCGGTCCGGGCGAGGGCGAGCACCTTCTTCTCGAGCTGCCGGCGGTCCGACTCCGCGCACCTCGCGGCCGTGACGTAGTACTCGAGCACGTCGCGCTGGGGCCCCTCGAGCCTGATCCCGGATATCCACCTCCAGTGGGCGCGCGTCCAGGACCCCTTCCTCGTCCCGTCGGCGTTGCGCTCGTCCCAGACGTGGCCCAGCCTGATCAGGAACATGTTGAGGCGCTGCCTGGCGCGGCGGTACTCCACCGTGGCGTCGTCGAGGGCGCGGTCGAGGTCCCGGGCGGCCTCGACGGCCGCATCGGGCAGCGGGACCTCCACGATGTTGTGGGTGGCGAGCATGCGGGCGATTGTTAGCGTCAATATATTTTTCGCCATTTTCACCAACGTATTTTCGCCAATCGCGCCAACGCGGATGCGCCGGGTTC
>CAKTWE010000115.1 GCA_934630385.1 uncultured Collinsella sp. | reverse complement strand
ATCCATAAGCCCAAAGATGGTCTGGGCTCCGAGCTCAACAAAAGCGCCCTGTTCGAGCTCAACGACGTTGACGTCGTCGCGTTTTTGATTGATGCCACCAAGCCCATCGGCAGGGGAGACGCTTGGGTTGCCGGGCGCGTCAGAGGCGCTCGATGCAAGAAGGTTTTGGTGCTCACCAAGGCTGACGAGGCCGACCCCGCGCAGGTCATGGAGCAGCTCAAGGCAGCGCATGAGCTTATGGAATACGACGACGAGATCGTGACCTCGTCGGTGAAGAACTTCAACGTCGACGCCTTCATCGAGACCGTTGCGCACTTTCTGCCCGAGGGCCCGCGTTGGTTCCCCGAGGACATGGGTACCGATGCTTCCGACGAGACGCTTGTTGCCGAGTTTGTGCGCGAGAAGGTCTTGCGCCGCACCCGCGATGAGATCCCGCACTCCGTTGGCGTGATCTGCGATGCGCTCGAGCAGACCAAGAAGGTGCTGCGCGTGCACGCCACCATTTACGTAGAGCGCGAGGGCCAAAAGGGCATCATCATCGGCAAGGGCGGCGAGATGATCAAGCATATCGGTATCGACGCCCGTCGCGATCTTGAGCGCATCTTTGGCACGCAGGTCTTTTTGGAGCTGGACGTGAAGGTCAAGGCCGGCTGGCGCGACGATGAGGCCCAGATCCGCCGCTTTGGGTATAGCGCCGAGGACTAAGGGCGCTCGGCGCGCATGGCAGGCTCCCGGACATATCGCACAAAAGTGCTCGTCCTCGACAAGACCAAGCTCAAGGAAACCGATCTGATTTTGACGATGCTTGACGAGCGAGGCCGCCAGGTGCGTGCCGTGGCAAAGGGCGCGCGCAAGCCTGGCGGTCGCTTGGCGGCGCGCTGCGAGCTGTTCTGCACGGTGGATATGCTGCTCGCGCACGGACGTTCGCTCGACATCGTGTCGCAGGCCGAGTTGTTGGAGGCTCCCCTTGGCGCCGCCCCCGATTATGAGATGACCTGTGCGGCGAGTGCGATTGCCGAGGTCGCGCGCGTATGTTCGTTTGAGGATGCCGAGGATCCGTTTACCTTTGCCATTTCCTCGCGTGCCTTGGAACTTGTGGGCGGGGGCCTCGATACAGCGCACATGGACCTCTTGGTAGCCGCCTTTGTCTTTAAGCTGCTGTCGCATATTGGGTATCGTCCCGATTTTTCTGCCTGTGTATCGTGTGGAGACCCTATGCTGTCGCATTTTTCGCCCCAGGCCGGCGGGCTCATGTGCGGGTCGTGCGCGTCGAGCGTTCCCGGTGCCGAGCTCGTGTCGACCGGTGAGGTCGCCTGGTTACGCGCCCTTATGGGCATGACCTTCGACGAGCTTATGGATCAAAAGATCGACCCGCATACTGCGGCGTTTTTGCTGGGGCTTTCGCATGTCTGGGCTGCAACACATACCGATCAGCGGCTCCGTGCGATGGAATTCATGTTGGGTCGGTGATGATGCGCAGGCGCGGGCTGCTTGTGGTAACATACCGACCTGTTGGTACCTCGACCTTGGTTGCTCGCTCCACCGGCGGCTTCCCAGTCCGAGGCGAATCGAGTCGCCCGCGGGCGACGTAAAACGAAAGGTGAAACAATGACTGTTTCCAAAGAGCGCAAGGCGGAGCTGACTGCCCAGTTCGGTAACACCCCGGTCGACACCGGTAACCCCAAGGTTCAGGTCGCCATCCTGTCCGAGCGCATCAAGGAGCTGACCGAGCACATGAAGTCCCACCAGAAGGACTTCCACACCCGTCGTGGCCTGCTCATGCTCGTCGGTCGTCGTCGTCGTCTTCTCTCCTACATCAAGAAGAACGACATCGTCGAGTACCGTGAGCTCATCAAGGCTCTGGGCATCCGCGACAACATCCAGTAGGATTTGTACATGCTAAGAGCGTCCTGCGCAGCGGGGCGCTCTTTTTGTGTAAGGGCGTGAACAATCACGCTCTGAAGCGTGGCGGGGGCAGGGGGCCCGCGTCACATGAGAAGCCCGCAGGCAAGGGGCCTGTGGGGTAAAGGAGAACAATGACACTCGTATCCAAGACCTTTGAGCTGTACGGCAAGACCTACACCTTTGAGTCGGGCGAGCTTGCCAAGCAGGCCACCGGCGCGTGCCTGGTCAAGCAGGGCGACACCACGATGCTCGACACCGTGGTCGTCTCCAAGGAGCGCAAGAACTACGACTTCTTCCCGCTGACCGTTGACTTCAACGAGAAGATGTACGCAGCCGGCCGCATCCCGGGTGGTTACCTCAAGCGCGAGGGCCGTCCCAGCGAGAAGGCCACGCTCACGGCCCGTATGATCGACCGCCCGATCCGCCCGAGCTTCCCGGACGGCTTCCGCAACGAGGTGCACATCGTCGCCACCTCGCTCGTCGCCGACCAGGTCAACCCCTTCGACGTCATCAACGTCATGGGTGCTTCCCTGGCCATGACGCTCGGCGGCGTGCCCTTCGAGGGCCCGCTTGCCTGCGTGCGCATCGGCCGCAACGTGGAGACCGGCGAGTTTATCGTCAACCCCACCTATGAGGAGCGCGAGAACTCCGACCTGGACCTGGAGCTGGGCGGATCCGCCGACTTCATCTCGATGGTCGAGGCCGGCGCCGAGGAGATCTCCGAGGACGACATGCTCGCCGCCATGAAGTTTGGCCAGGAGGCTCTCGCTGCCTTCTGCCAGGCTCAGGACGAGTTCGTCGCCGAGTGGGAGCAGGTCAACGGCGCCATCGTCAAGAAGGAGTACCCGCTCGACCAGCCCGTCGAGGAGGTCCAGAAGCGCATCTTTGCCCACTACGACGAGATGGCTGCTGCCCTGCGCGACGCCGACAAGCTCTCCCGTATCGGCAAGGTCGAGGCTCTGAAGGAGTCCATCCGTGCCGAGTTCACCGAGGAGGAGCAGGCCGCTTGGGAGCGCGAGATCCCCGTGGCGCTCAAGAAGCTCGAGAAGAAGGCCATGCGCACCATGGTCGTCGAGACCGGCGAGCGCGTCGACGGCCGTGCTGCCGACGAGATCCGTCCCATCATGGTGAAGGACAACTACCTGCCGCTCGTTCACGGCTCCGGCCTGTTCCAGCGCGGCCAGACCCAGGTGCTCTCCGTCCTGTCGCTCGGCATGCTCAACGAGGGCCAGCGTCTGGATACCATCGAGCCCACCGAGGGCAAGCGCTACATGCACCACTACAACTTCCCGCCGTTCTGCACCGGCGAGACCGGCCGCATGGGCAGCCCTAAGCGCCGCGAGATCGGCCATGGCAACCTGGCCGAGCGCGCTCTGCTTCCGGTGCTTCCCGACGAGAACGAGTTCCCCTACGCCATCCGCGTCGTCTCCGAGGTCATGGAGTCCAACGGCTCCTCTTCGATGGCTTCGACCTGCGGTTCCACGCTCGCCCTTATGGACGGTGGCGTGCCCATTAAGCGCCCGGTCTCCGGTATCGCCATGGGCCTGATCCAGGAGGAGGGCAAGACCGTGGTCCTGTCCGACATCCAGGGTCTCGAGGACTTCCTGGGCGACATGGACTTTAAGGTCACCGGTACCACCGAGGGCATCACCGCCCTGCAGATGGACAACAAGGCCACCGGTCTTACCTTCGACATCCTGGCCCGCGCCCTGCAGCAGGCCAAGGAGGGTCGCGCCTTCATTCTGCAGAAGATGCTCGATGTGATCCCCGAGCCGCGCCACACCACGCGCAGCACCGCTCCGCGCATCGTCTCCATCCAGGTTCCGACTGATAAGATTCGCGACGTCATCGGCTCCGGCGGCAAGGTCATCCGCGGTATCCAGGACGAGACTGGCGCTTCGGTCGACATCCAGGAGGACGGCACCGTCTTTGTCGGCGGCACTGGCGAGTCCGTCGACCAGGCTGTCGAGCGCATCAAGCTCATCATCAAGGTTCCCGAGCCGGGCGAGGAGTACACCGGTCGTGTGGTCTCCATCCAGCCCTTCGGCGCCTTTGTCAACCTGCTGCCCGGTAAGGACGGTCTGCTGCACATCTCCCGCGTCGCCAAGGGCCGCGTGGAGAAGGTCGAGGATGTCCTCAACGTGGGCGACGAGGTCAAGGTCGTCGTCATCGAGGTCGACGATCGCGGTAAGATCTCGCTCGATCGTCTGGACAAGCCCGAGGCCCCGGCTCGCGCCGAGGGTGCCTCCGAGGGCGACGGCGAGCACTTCCAGCGCCGTGAGCGTCCGCGTCGCGAGCGCTCCGAGCGCAGCGACCGTCCGCGCCGTCCCGGCGACAACGGAGGCCGCAAGCCCCGTCGTCACCACGACGCCGAGTAACAGCCGCATATAAACAGCTCAGCAAGGGCGACTCCGTTCAGGGGTCGCCCTTTTGCTATTCCCGGCGGGGGCCGCGGGTAAAGTTTCCTGCTCTACAGTCCTGCTCGCACGGAGAGCACATTAAGTGCTCTCCGGCTCGTGCGGAACTCGCGATAAACTTTGCCCGCGGCCCCCGCCGGGAATAGCAAAAGGGCTGGTTGGTGCTGGTTGCGATTTGGTTAGACATTTCTGTACAGTGATCAGAGTTCCGAGCCGTTGGTAGCTGAACGTTCTGCATATCCCCAGATAAAACCGACCAAAATAAACCTGTCCCTTATTGGCAGGTTTCCCGTGGGGCGGGCACTGATGAAGTTTATCGCGAGTTCCGCACGAACAGGAGGCCACTTAATGTGGCCTCCGTCGTGAGCAGGACTGTAGAGCAGGAAACTT
>CAKTWE010000114.1 GCA_934630385.1 uncultured Collinsella sp. | reverse complement strand
GGTACATAGTTGCGGTCTAACCCATACATGATAGCGTGCGCAGGCAAACCTGCATATAACCCGCACGGAATGAGTGGGCGTAGCGGTTGGGGACGTTCATTAACAGCTAACAAAGGGGCTGTCGCTTTGTCAGATTCTAGAGCGTGTGGAGTAGGGCGATGAGGAAGCGTACGCCCTGGAGGTAGGCGCGGCGGGTAATGCGCTCGTTGGTGCCGTGGACACCGCGCTCGCACTCGTCATCGTCTACCACAAAGGCCGAGAAACGAATGCACTCGGGGCAAATGCGCTGGTAGTTGGCAGCATCGGTGGCACCGATCACGGTTGAGGGGACGATGCTGACAGGAACCCCGCCCGCCGCCGATGATCCGTTTTCCTCCGTCCCCTTTGGGTCGCGGAAGTAGCGGGCGGCAATGGTGCGAACGGCCTCGAGTCCCGATCCACCGACACGCGGGGACGGCGAGGGCTCGGAGCTGCCGGGGCCGAGTTCGACCTCCACGCGCCCGGCAAGGCCCGCCGCGGCAACGACCTCGCGGCAGCGAGTAGCGACATCAGCCACGCTCGTGCCCTCGAGCATGCGGAAGTTGATATTGGCCCACATATCCTGCGGCATCACGTTGGCGCCGGTGCTACCTCCCTCGATTTGGGTCGGCGCACAGGTGGTGGTCACGAGCGGATAGAGCTTCTTGCTGGCGAGGCACTCGCACACGATGGCGTCCTTGTTGGAGGCAATCTCGTCGGCCGTGTAGAGCCCCAGCTCGACAAGCTGTGCGGCAAGCAGATCGGTCACACGCGTCGGCCACTCGATATCGCAGATTGCGGCGATAGCGCGGCTCAGTACCTCGAGCGATGTGCCGCCGTAGGGGTTGGACGAATGCCCGCCCTCACTCTTCGTCTTGAGCACAATATCGGCGTAGCCCTTCTCGGCAAGGTCGGCATGCATAAGCCAGCCCTCGCCCGCGCCGTACTCGGCAGCCGAAACAATACGGTAGTCACCCTCGTCAATCAGGTATTCAAGTTCAATACCGCGCTCCTCGAGCACGCGACCGATCGCCCCCGCGCCGTACTGCGTGGTTTCCTCGTCCTGGCCAAAAGCCAGCAGCAGGGTGCGCTCGTGCTCCCAGCCGTGAGCCAACGCATACTCAACCGCCTCGAGAATGCCTGCGACCTGGTCTTTCATGTCGATAGCGCCGCGACCCCAAATGTAGGTGTCGTCCACCTGTCCGCTAAAGGGAGCATGCGTCCAGTCGGCCTCGGTGCCCGGCACCACGGGGACCACGTCCATGTGGCCCATGAGCATGACGGGTTTGAGGGCGGGGTCGGAACCGTCAAGCGTCACCAGCAGCGAATGGTCGATAAGCTCGGCCTTACCCGCCGCAAATACGCGCGGCCACGCCTGCTGCATATAGGCGCGCAGGTCGTCGAACGACTGCCAGTTCACCGCCTCGGCATCCATGCTCGAGACGGTCGGAAACGACAGCACGCGGCCCAGGCGTTCGCACGCGCCAGCTTCGTCTATATCGGCAAAATCGTCCTCATGCGCAAAGAAGCGCCAAACCTCGGCCATGACATCCTTTCGATTGTGACGACAAGGGCCACCCCATCGGAGCGGCCCTGCCACATAAGCGTTTGCGGTCGGTTATTTGTCCTCGAGATAACGCGAGAGGAACTCGCGAGTGCGCTGGTGTTTGGGGTTGCCGAAGAGCTCGGCCGGCGCGGCGTCCTCGAGCACCACGCCCTTGTCCATAAAGACCACGCGGTCGGACACCGTGCGGGCAAAGGCCATCTCGTGCGTGACGACGACCATGGTCATGCCGTCGGCGGCGAGTTTGCGCATGACCTCGAGCACCTCTCCCACGATCTCGGGGTCGAGTGCGGAGGTCGGCTCGTCGAACAGCATGATCTGCGGATTCATGCACAGGGCACGAGCGATGGCCACGCGCTGTTTTTGGCCACCGGACAGGCGGCCCACGGCGGCGTGCGCAAACTTTTCGAGTCCCACGCTGGTCAGATGCTCCATCGCGACCTTCTCGGCCTCGGCCTTGCTCATCTTTTTGAGCGTGACGGGCGCGAGCGTGCAGTTGTCGAGCACATCCATGTTGTTGAACAGGTTAAAGCCCTGGAACACCATACCGATGTCTTCGCGCAGCTTATTGATATTGCAGCGCTCGGCCGTAAGATCCTGGCCGTGGAACCAGATATGGCCCGCATCTGGAGTCTCGAGCAGGTTGAGGCAGCGCAACAGCGTCGACTTGCCCGAGCCCGAGGCGCCGATAATGGTGACGACCTCGCCGGGGTTAACGGACAGGTCGATGCCCTTGAGCACTTCGAGCGAGCCAAAGCTCTTGCGCAAGCCCTCGACGCGGATGAGCGGCTTATTGGTCTGTGCGGCGGCCGCAACGCCGGTAATGGCGGTATCTGCCATGATGATTCTCCTCGTCTTAAGCCTAGTTAGAGCTGGGCAACGTGGCCGGAGCCTCGGCACCAAGCTTTTTGCCAAAGGCCTCGAGCAGGCGGCTCGCCACGAGCGTCAGGATCAGGTAGACCACGAGCGCCACGCAGTAGACCTCCATCTGGCGGTAGTACACGCCGGCGACCGTGGTAGTAGCGTACATGAGGTCGAACACGCCGATGACCGAGAGCACCGACGAATCCTTGATGTTGATGATGAGCTCGTTGGTGAGCGCCGGAATAGCGTTTTTAATACCCTGGGGGAACACAACCTTGCGCATAGCCTGCCACTGCGAAAGACCCAGCGAGCGCGCTGCCTCGGCCTGGCCGGGATCGATGGACTCGATGCCGCCGCGCAGGACTTCCATCATGTAGGCGGTAGAGTTGAGCGAGATGGTGACGAGGCCGGCGGTGAAGGTACTCCAAATCTGGTTGGCCTGGGCGGTCTCGAAGCCCATGCCGCGCAAAACGGTGAAGCCCGCGTAATAGATGAGCAGGCCCTGGACCATCATGGGCGTGCCGCGCACGATGGTGGAGTAGACGGTCGCAAAGCCACGGCCGATGCTCTTAAAGAAGCGCGTGAGGTCGTTATCCACGCGGTCGAACGTCTGAATGCGCAAAAACACAAGGAGCAGCGCCAGGAAGAATGCAATGACGGTGCCGAAGGTCGCAAGTGCGATAGTGATCTCGATGCCGCGGATGAAGAAGTCCCCGCTCTTGTAGGTCATGTAGACCAGGCTCGACAAAAAGTCGCTGGGGTTGGAATCCGAGACAATGCTCACCTGCACCAGGTCGATAAACGACATGACGCAACGGTCCACGAAAAAGACCGCCGCGATGGCGACCACGACGTAGCTGCCTAAGCGTGCGCCACGACGGAAACGCTCGGATGCGAACGACGACTTTTCGCGATAGTCATTCCAGTGCATGAGTTTGGTGACCAGCGCCGCCGCCGACACGACGAGCCAGGCCCAAAGGATTGCCCAGAGGCAGTCTTGGAACACGTCCGTAGGCGCCAAGAAGCTCAACGGCGTGGGGTTGCGTTGGCTAAACGCCAGGCCGAGCGCAGCGATAACGCTCGTGCCCAGGTACACATAACGGTGGTCGGCCTTGATAAAGGAGGCCAGGCGATTGATGGTTTTCATGCTGCCTCCCTATGCCGGCTGACGGTCGAGGCACGCGTCCCACATTTGGTCGCGCTCCTCTTGGCTAATGCCCTTGAGTGTCTTGTCGATGAGCTTAAGCAGCTTGTCCGAGCCCTTGCGGCAGCCGACGTTTGCCGCGACCTCCTGCTTAAAGCCCTCGCCCTCGGCAAAATGAATAGGGACAATGCCCGGATTTTGAGCCATATAGCCCTTCTCGTTCTCGGTGTTGTACGTCACGGCGTCACAGGTACCCTGCAGCAGGTTCGAGAACACCGTGGGAACCGAATCGACCGGGTTCTTGTGGACAACACCCGGAATCTCGTCGATGACGGTGTCGAGCATGGTGTCCTTTTGGCCGAGTACCGTGGCACCGCTAAAGTCGCTGAGCTTGGTGGCGTTTTGGTAGGGAGATCCCTCTTTTACGAATAGGCCGAAGTAGCCAATGAAATACGGATCGGAGAAGCCGACCGACTCCTCACGCTCGGGTGTGGCGCTCATACCGGCGATGATGAGGTCGATCTGGCCGTTGTTGAGCGAATCGATAAGGCCCGAGAAGCTCTGCTTGACGGCAACGGGCTCGCCACCGAGGGCCTTGCAGACAATCTTGGCGATCTGCACGTCGTAACCATCGGCGTAGGCTCCCTGCACGTTGTCGATGGGAATGGTGAACTCGCTGGCCTCGGAGACCTGCCAGTTGTACGGGGCGTAGGCCGCCTCCATGCCGATGCGGATCTTGTCCTTGCCGATCACGGAATCGGACAGGTCGTCGCGACCGCCGCCCGTCGTGGGCTGAACCACCTTGAGCGTGGACGGGCGCTGACAGCCGGCGAGCGCGCCGGCGACGACGGTAGCGCTCGCAGCGAGAGCGCTACCCAAAAAGATGCGACGGCTGCATACCGGCTGTGGATGCGCGTCGCGTTGATGGGGAGAATGCATAATCTGCCTTCCCTGTTGAATCGTATGCTGACGACTTAACAGGATATACGCCAGCGACCAGCAGCGCAGCACAAGCTCGAAAAAATTAATAGACACACGGTAGTCGTTGGGGACGCCGATGTTTTAACAATGCCAGCGAGCGCCATCCAGAGCGAACAAGTTGGCATGAAAAAGGCAAGGCATAGACCTTCTGGTCATGCCTTGCCTTTTGAATGACAAATT
>CAKTWE010000113.1 GCA_934630385.1 uncultured Collinsella sp. | reverse complement strand
CAACAAGGGTGTTGCCATTGCGCGCTTCTGCGAGCACCTGGGGATCGAGCGCGAGGAGACGCTCGCGCTCGGCGACTCCGAGTCCGACTTCTACATGGCCGACCACGTGGGCACGTTCTGCTTGGTCGAGAACGGCCTGACCAGCGCCGGCGCGCCCGAGTTCCTGGACGCTTGCGACAACGCTTATGTCACGCGCGGCAAGATTGTCGACGGCTGGGCAGCAACGGCAGAGCTGCTCGTCGCGGCTCGTTCGTAGCGCGCCCCCATCGTTCTGAGCCATATCTTTTCGAGAGAGAATCTGGTGAGGTAATGTCCGATATCGAGAATCTAGCCGGGGACACGCGCCCCATTGGCGTATTCGACTCGGGTCTGGGTGGTCTGACGGTTGCACGCGCCATCGCGACGGCGCTGCCGCACGAGTCCGTCTACTACTTCGGCGACACCAAACGCTGCCCTTATGGCACCCGCACCGAGGACGAGGTGCGCTCGTTTGCACTGCAGGCGGGCCGCTGGCTGTCGAAGCATGACGTCAAAATCATGGTCATCGCCTGCAACACGGCGACTGCAGCGGCCTTGCGTCTGGCTCAGCAGGTGCTCGACGTTCCCGTGATCGGTGTCATCGCGCCGGGCGCACGTGCGGCGATTAACAGCACTCGCACGCGCCGCGTGGGCGTGCTCGCCACCAACCTCACCATTCGCTCGGGTGCTTACACGCGTGCCATTCAGGATTTGGACGCCGGTGTGGACGTGTATGGATGCCCGGCCTCGAGCTTTGTTGAGGTCGTCGAGCACGAGCTCGCCTCGGGTGCGCATCTGCAGGAGCAGTGGCTCGAGAACGAGGACATCTTCGATACGCCAGCCGTGCGAGCGCTGGTCGGCGCCACGGTTGAGCCGCTGCGCGATCGCGGAATCGATACCGTGGTGCTCGGTTGCACGCACTTTCCGCTGCTCGTGGGGCCTATTCGCCATGCGCTGGGGCCCGGGGTGCGCGTGGTGAGTTCCGCCGAGGAGACTACGCGCGAGCTGACCGATATCCTCACGCGTCGCGAGCAGCTGGCGGGCGACGCTGCCGAGCCGCAGCATCGCTTTGCGACGACGGCCGATAACATTGCCGAGTTTGCGGTGGCGGGTAGTTTTATCTTTGGCCAGCCGCTCAAGAGCATCGAACATATTGATATCGACGAACTGAAATAGATGTAGGGTTACCGTCCAAAGACTTGCCCTCTTCTTTGGCCGAAAGGATATTTCTATGGAGTACATGCAGGTCAACCGTGCCAACGGCCGTGCTGCCAATGAGCTGCGCCCCGTCAAGCTCACCCGTGGTGTTATGAAACATGCCCACGGCTCGTGCCTGGCTGAGTTCGGCGACACGCGCGTGCTGTGTGCCGCCACAATTGAGGAGGGCGTGCCGGGCTGGCGCAAGGGTGCCAAGGCCGGTTGGGTAACCGCAGAGTATGCCATGCTGCCGGCATCGACCGGTAAGCGTTGCAAGCGCGAGTACGCCAATCGTAAGGGCCGCTCCATGGAGATCGAACGCCTCATCGGCCGCAGCCTGCGTACCGTCGTCAACATGAAGGCGCTCGGCGAGTACACCGTCACCGTCGACTGCGATGTGATCCAGGCGGATGGCGGCACGCGTACGGCGAGCATTACCGGTGCCTGGGTGGCGCTGCACGACGCCCTTGCCATGTGGGTCGAGGCGGGCAAGATCGAGCGCATCCCGCTCACGGGCCAGGTTGCCGCGATATCTATGGGTGTCGTCGACGGCAACACTCTGCTCGACCTCGATTATTCCGAGGACAGCCACGCCGAGGTCGACATGAATCTCGTCGCTACCGACACCGGCGAGATGATCGAGCTCCAAGGCACCGGCGAGCAGGCGCCCTTCGACCGCAAACGTCTCAACGCCCTGCTCGACTTGGGCGACAAGGGCATCGCCGAGCTCATCGAACTTCAGCGCCAAGCCCTCGCCTAACCTGCCAAAAAGGGACAGGTTTATTTTGGCAGGTTTTATCTGCGGAAACGCTGAACTATAAGGTTTCTGTCGCCAGGGAGGGGAAAGGGTTTGAGGCCAATTTCCCTTGGGCGGTTTTGCTATAGAGACAAGGAGGCCAGTCATGGCACTTGAGAAGATCGATATCGACACCCTCGACCCGGCAGCGACCATCGTCGTGGCAACGGGCAACGCCCATAAGCTCACCGAGATTGAGGCCATTCTGGGCAAGGTCATGCCAGAGGTGCGCTTTGTGGCGTTGGGTCAGCTGGGTGATTTTGAGGACCCTGAGGAAAACGGCACGACGTTTTTGGAGAACGCCATCATCAAGGCGCAGGCCGCGGTAGAGGAGACGGGGCTTATGGCCATCGCCGACGATTCGGGTCTGGTCGTTGATGCCCTGGACGGTGAGCCGGGCGTGTACAGCGCACGCTACGCGGGCGTGCACGGCGACGATGCCGCCAATAATGCCAAGCTGCTGGCAAACATGGAGGGCGTGGCCGACGAGGATCGCACTGCGCGCTTTATGAGCGTCGTCGCGCTCATCGATACGGACGGCCTGGTCACCTATGGCGAGGGTGCCTGCGAAGGCGTTATCGCGCACGAGGGCCGCGGCGATCACGGCTTTGGCTACGACCCGCTGTTCCTGCCGGTCGACACGCCGGGCAAGACCATGGCCGAGCTGACGGCGGACGAGAAGAACGCCATCAGCCATCGATTCCATGCGCTCGAGCACCTATCCGCCAAACTGACGGGCGAGGAGTAGGCCGTGCGTGCGGTGGTGCAGCGCGTGCTCAATGCCGGTGTGACGGTCGACGGCGAGTGTGTGGGAAAGATTGGCCGCGGTTACCTGGTACTGCTGGGCGTGGGCCATGGCGATACACGCGCCGAGGCCGATAAGCTGTGGGGCAAGCTCCGGGGCTTGCGCATTAACGAGGACGAGAACGGCAAGACCAATCTGGCGCTTGCCGACGTCGACGGTGAGGTACTCGTGGTGTCGCAGTTCACGCTGTTTGCCGATTGCCGCCATGGTCGCCGTCCGTCCTTTACGGATGCCGGCGCGCCCGATGTGGCCAACGAGCTTTATGAGTACTTCCTGACGCTGGTGCGCGAAGACGTCGAGCATGTGGCGCACGGCATCTTCGGCGCCGACATGAAGGTCGACCTGATCAACGACGGCCCGTTTACCATCGTTCTCGATACCGACAACCTTTAGGTTACGCGGTTTTACCAAACCGCGTAACTACTCGACGCTGCACGGCCACCATTCGGCCAATCTGTCGCTCAAACCGTCGCTCGCGTACCAAAGTACGCGTCGCTCCTCTTTCGCGACACCTTGGCTCGAATGGTGGTCGTTCGCTGACGTGAGCTGGTCATGCGAGGTTGTCGTCTGGTACGTATTTGGGACCGGGCTTTTTTAGCTGCTTGCGTATGGCTACAACAGGGTGCTATAGTATTAGAGTTTTGTCTATCTTAGGGGTATTATCCCCTTTTTGAATTGCACCTTCTGGAGGCCCTGTTCATGGAAGAGATGGAAGTCAATCACGTCGACGACATCCACGAGAAGCTGACCGATATGGTGGGCGATCGCGTCAAGGTGAAGGCCAACATGGGCCGCACCCGCGTCGTCGAGCGCATGGGCACCATCAAGAGTGTTCACCCCGCCGTCTTTATCGTCGAGGTTGACGAGCGCCGTGGCCGCAAGTCGCGCCAGTCCTACCAGTATATCGATGTCCTCACCGGCCAGGTCGAGCTGTTCGACCCCGAGAGCGGCGAGCACATCTTTACCCCGCTCGGCAATCAGCTCGAGGAGCACTAACGGTGACCGATTGGTCCCTGACCCTTTCTGCGCCGGCAAAGATCAACCTCTACCTGGGGGTCCATACCGAGCGTGACGACCGCGGCTACCACACGGTCGATTCCCTGATGACAGCCGTCGGTCTTGCCGATATCGTGACGGTCGCCCCGGCGCAGGAGCTGACCGTCCAGACGGTTCCGGCATCCGACTTTCCCATGCAAAAGAATACGGCGTATCGTGCGGCGGCCGCTATGGCCGAGCGTTATGGTCGGGAGGCCAACGTTTGCGTGACGATCGAGAAGCACATTCCGCTGTGTGCTGGTCTGGGCGGTCCCTCGACGGATGCCGCGGCGGTCATTGTCGCCTTAGCGGAGCTCTGGGGCGCCGATCGCAGCGATCCTGCGCTGGATGACATCGCGCGCGGTATTGGCGCCGATGTGCCGTTCTTTTTGCATGCGAGCCCTGCGTTTTATGTGGGCGGGGGAGACGTGCTGGCAACCGAGTATCCCGCGCTGCCCGGAACGCCCGTTGTGCTGGTCAAGCCGCGCGAGGCGAGTGTTTCAACAATTGAGGCCTATCGACGTTTTGATGAGAACCCGGTACCGGCAGACAAGCCTGGCGCAATCGCTTCGGCCCTGCGTGCTGGGGATGCCGAGGCGGCATACGCACTCATCCACAACAATTTGGGCGTCATTTCTGCGCAAATGGAGCCTCAAATCCAAACGGTTCTCGACTGGTTGCGTACGCAGGACGGCACTGTTGCCGTGGATGTGTGCGGTTCGGGCGCTTGCTCGTTTGCCATTTGCGACACTGCAGCCACGGCATCCAATCTCGCGGCATCCGCTCAGCAAAATGGCTGGTGGGCCTGCGCAACGGAGCTGATTTCCGACACGGTTCGCATCGAAGGGTTGATTTCCGATCTCAGCCGAACACATTGAGCAAATAGGCCGTTCCCGCACCTAGCCGAACGCCCCCGCTGCCC
>CAKTWE010000112.1 GCA_934630385.1 uncultured Collinsella sp. | reverse complement strand
AGATGGCCAACAAAGTCACCCTCAAGCAGATCGCCCAGGAGGTGGGGCTTTCCCCTTCGTCGGTCTCGCTTGTTCTCAATAATCGGCCCTGTCGCATTTCGGAAGAAAACCGCAAGCTCATCAAGGAGGTTGCGGCGCGCAACCACTATGTTCCTAACCAGATCGCGCGCAGCTTGGTCATGCGCGAGTCGCGCACGCTGGGCCTTATCGTTCCCAATATCGAGAGTCGCTTTTTTGCCTCGCTCGCCGGCAGCTTGGAAAAGCGCTGTCGCGAGGACGGTTACGCGCTCTTTATTACCAGCTCGGGCGGAAGCGCCGATGACGATCTGGAACTGCTGCGCCAGCTGGTGACGCGCGGCGTCGACGGCGTCTTTCTGGTAGTGGGTGACGAGTTCTCCGACGATCGCGCCCTGCGCGAGGAGGTGAGCCATCTGCCCATTCCTGCCGTGATGGTCGACCGCGCCATTGAGGGCCTCGAGTGCGACAAGGTGATGTTCGACCACGAGATGGGCGGCTACATGGCTACGCGGTATCTGATTGAACAGGGTCATCGCCGCATCGCCTGTCTGGTTAACGCGCGTCGCTCCAATACGGGCCGCAAACGACTCGCCGGTTACGAGCGCGCGCTGCGCGAGGTGGGACTGCCCATCGACGCGCGCCTGGAGTTTGAGAGCGAGTACTACATTCCGAGCGCATACGAGGCCTCGGAGGCGGTGCTTGCAACCGATGCCACCGCCGTGTTCGCAAGCTCGGACAACATCGCCCTCGGTCTGCTCAAGCGCTTGCACGAGATGGGGAAGAGCATCCCGGGCGATATCTCGGTCGTAAGCTACGACAACTCGGCGGCCGACGTTCTCTTTGAGCCGGCGCTGACCGCGATTGAGCAGGATCCCGGTGTCCTTGCGGAGCATGCTTTTGGCTGCATGTCCAAGCGTCTTGCCGGTAGGGGCGGTAGACGTGCCGAAGAGGTCGTTCTGGAGCCGACGCTTATCGTGAAGGGCAGTGTGCTTGACCTTACCGAATATAGCTAAGCGCACTTGTTTGTTTGCATAGATTGCATGCGGAGTGTCCGCTATTTGCCGGCGGGGCCGGGGAGGCATACTTTGTTTTGAGAAGTTCGCGGAGCCCACTTCTCAAAACAAAGCAGGCACCCCGGCCCTCGTCCGTGAACTTTTCCGCTGGGCGAGCCATAGACGCCGCGCACCGATACGGTAAAGCGGCGGCTTGAAATTGGTGCTATATTCAGCTTGAGTTGTTTAATGCTAGTACGGGAGGCTGATATGGGGCTGTTCAAGAAGAAAAACCCGCAGGATGCCTTTGATCCCGATGTGTTTACCATCACGGATACGATTTTGGACCCGCCGCGGTTTACATTTTTGCCGGCTATCTATCAGGATGCCACGCGCCGCAAGTGGGCCGTGCATCAGCGCGGCGGCGAGCCGAAGATTTTTGACTATGCGGACGTGCTTCAGTGCGAAGTAGCCGAGGCGGGCGATCCGGAGGCCGATGAAGCGGTCTCTAAACAGGAATTTGCCCAGCGTATTCTGGCAAATCCCGCTAAGGCGGCAAAAATGAACGCTGCCAAGCGTAATATGTGTCTTGGTATGGGCGTCGTTGTGGCGGTTCAGACGGGAAAAGACGAGGTTTCCAAATTAGAGATTCCCGTTATGACCGACGAAGTCAAACGCGATTCAAGCCTATATAAGTCGTATCGGAATGTCGCCGAGAAGATCAAGGCCGAATTTGATGTCATGGGAGGGCTGGTCTAATTTTGGCGGCATACGTTTCTGAATGAGGAGTCTGTGCGATGGCAGGCGAATCTTATGCAATTCCCCCCAAAGATCGTGCTGTTGAGGGGATTCTTTGGTATATCCAGCACCATCAGCTTGCCGGCGGCGATCGCCTGCCGGCCGAGCGCGTGCTGTGCGAAGAGATCGGCGTTTCGCGTACGGCGTTGCGCGCTGGTATCACGCGGCTCATCTCGTGTGGAACGCTCGAGAGCCGTCGCGGATCGGGTACGTATGTGCGTCCTCCCAAACCGCTCAATATCTTTCAGGAAACGTATAACTTCTCCGATGCTGTGCGGACTGCCGGCCTGCACCCCTCTTCTCGTCTGGTTTCCACCGAGACCATCGAGGCGGATAAGGCGCTTGCCGACAAGCTTGGGGTTGCTGTAGGCGCTCCTTTGCTCCGCATGCAGCGTGTTCGACTTATTGAGGGCGAGCCGGCGTCAATCGAGACGGCTCACGTTAACCTGTCCCTGTGCCCCTCGCTTCCCGAGCACGATTTTGAGTGTGAGAGCCTTTACGATGTCTTGCTCAAAGAAGGCGGCGTGCGTGTTGAGCATGGACGTGAGCATATCTCCATCTCGCGTTTGAACGCCGAAGAGGCCGAGCTGCTCCAGCAAGAAGAGGGGACGCCGGTGTTCTATGAGAGCACGATAGAGTTTGATAAGGACATGCGTTTTGTGGAGCATTGCAAATCGGTGATTTTGCCCACAAAGTTCCGCTTTGCCGATAACGGCGAAAAGAACGGCATGAGGAGCGTGGCAGGTGAACAATGGCTGAAACAGTAGATGCCACCCCGGTTTATATGCGCATTCGACGCCGCATCGAGGAGCGTATCGAGCGCGGTATATATTCCACGGGTTCCATGATTCCGTCCGAAAAAGACCTCGCCGAGGAATTTGGTACGACACGCTTGACCATCCGAAGCGCTGTCGATGAGCTGGTTCGGCGTGGGCAGATTCGACGCGTCCGCGGAAAGGGCGCGTTTGTGGCACAGAAGGTGCCCGTTGCCTACGAGCGAACGGGGGGCTTTCGCGAATCGGTTCGTGCTTCGGGTGGCGAGCCGTCCGTCCGCATCCTCGCGCGTTCCAAGCGCTATGCGGGCCCATATTATGCCAACCTGTTTGGCATTGCCGAGGACGATTTGCTGTATTCGATTCGGCGTTTGAACTGCGTCAACGGCGATCCCGTATCGATTGAGACGGCGTTCATCCCGTGCCTGCTGTTTCCCACAATCGAAGATATTGACGTGTCGGTCTTCAGTTTGTACGAGACCTATGAGATGTTGGGCCGAAAGCCGGTTATGGCACAGGAAAAGCTCGATATCGAAGCGCTGGGCGCGCGAGATGCCGGCCTGCTTGGACTGGAGCAGGGCGATCTTGCCTTGACGCTGGAGTGCGTGAGCTTCGATGCGAGCGGCCAGGCGATCGAGTACGTCAAGTCGTTTAACCGCGGCGATGCGGGTGGATATACCTATACGTACTAGCTGGTTTTTTGCATAACGGGCTGAAAAGCTGACAGAATTTTGATTCGTTGAGCAGACTGCATATACAACCTTACATGGCTCAAAATCGACCGTTCGCCGATGGGGATAAATTAATCGACAAAGAGGTATCAAAAAGCCGTAACCTGTAACTGTGATTGGTATCAAATACTAATGATTTGTTACGAGGTGAGACGATGAAGATGCTCGATTACGTTCAGCTTGCCCATGTGCGTATGGGAGAGAACCTCGAGCGTTCGTCTGAGCTGGTAGCGCAGCTCGTTGATATTTTCCAGTCCGGTTCTTTTAACGCGCTGCGCATCGTTGCTTCGGGTTCGTCGCGCCATGCCGCCGATTGCGCCCGCGATTACCTGCAAGATGCGCTGCAGATGCAGGTGTCCGTTGTGACGCCCGAGGCCTTCGTCGATTTTGAACACACCTATCCGCAGCATGCGCTCAACATCGCCGTCTCGCAGAGTGGCTATTCGACCAATACGATTGCAGCGCTCGATTACATGCGTGCACACGATATGGCTGCAGTTGCGCTCACGGCAAACGTCGAGGCGCCCATCAAGGAGCACGCTGATATCGTTCTTGACTACGGTGTGGGCGTCGAGTCGGTGGACTTTGTGACTCTGGGTGTCGAGGTCCTCGTTGAGTACCTGGTGCTCTTTGGTATTTACGGCGGTCAGGCGCGCGGAACGATTGACGCCAAGGGCGTTGCCCAGCGTTTAGACGACCTGCGCGAGGCTATCCAGGCCAATGCCGTGATGTGCAAGACCGCCGAGGCGTATGTCCAAGATCACATGCTCGAGCTTTCTGAGCACATGCCCGCCATGGTCGTCGGCAACGGCCCCAACTACGGCGTTGCCGAAGAGGCGGCCCTCAAGCTGAGCGAGACCATCAAGATTCCTGCCATGCATCACGAGGGCGAGGAGTTCGTTCACGGTCCCGAGATGCAGATCGTTCCGGGTTATCTGGTGTTTATTGTCGACGATCCGCAGGGGTCGGAGCGTCTTGCGAATATCGCCGATGCGCTATCGAACGTTACGGCAAAAACGGTGCTGCTCACGTCCCATCCCAGGGGTAGGGCTCACGAGGTTGCGGTGCCTCAGGTGGCTCCGCTGCTCAGCGCAATTCCCAATCTTGTGTTCTTCCAGACGATTGCGGCCATAATCGCCGAGCGTCTGAAGTCATGGGACGTGCACCCGTATCTCGATGCTGTCTCCAAGCAAATGGAGGTCAAGGCAGAGGGCTACGAAGAGTCAGTCAATGCGCTTAAGGCCAAAGCGGCCGAGTGTTACGGAATGTAAGCGGGTTTGATGCCCGTTGGCATGGGGATGTGGAGACAACCCCAGAAAGGAGAGACAAATGAAGGAAACCGAGAAGGTCGAGATCATGCATTTCGACCAGGAGGGCTACCTCGAGGACGGTAAGGCGCTCTACGAGACCGGCAAGAAGATGACCGCCCTTGCCGACAAGGTCGCCGACGAGGGCTACGACGCCGTGTTCCTGATGGGCGTCGGCGGCACCTGGGACGAGCTCATGCA
>CAKTWE010000111.1 GCA_934630385.1 uncultured Collinsella sp. | reverse complement strand
CCCAAACCTCAGCCATCTCTACATAGATCTCGATAGATTTGCCGAGAACTCAATCAGCGCATCTACCTGCGCATTTGAGAACCTAAACTCTCAGAGATAAGAAATCTTATATGAATTGACTTAGATTTTGTATATTCCGGCCCATAAGGGGATACACTACATCCTGAAAGACAAGCCGAAGCGCCGCGCGACAGACCGTCGAGGCGGCGCGAACGCAAAAGAGAGAGGGAATTTCTAATGAGTAAGATTCTTGGTATCGACCTTGGTACTACTAACTCCGCTATGGCCGTCCTCGAGGGCGGTTCTCCGACCATTATCGTGAACGCCGAGGGCGACCGCACCACCCCGTCTGTCGTGGGCTTCCGTGCCGACGGCGACCGCGTCGTGGGTAAGGCCGCTAAGAACCAGGCTGTCACCAACCCCAAGAACACCGTGTTCTCCATCAAGCGCTTCATGGGCCGCAAGTACTCCGAGTGCACCTCCGAGATCAAGACCGTGCCGTACGAGGTCAAGGAGGGCCAGGGTGGCCGTGCCGTCGTCGATATCGAGGGTAAGGATTACACCGCCGAGCAGGTGAGCGCCATGACGCTCGCAAAGATGAAGGCAGACGCCGAGAAGTATCTGGGCGAGACTGTCACCGACGCCGTTATCACCGTTCCGGCCTACTTCAACGACGCCCAGCGTCAGGCCACCAAGGATGCCGGTAAGATCGCCGGTCTCAACGTCAAGCGTATCGTCAACGAGCCGACCGCTGCCGCTCTGGCCTATGGCCTGGACAAGCAGGGCACCGACCAGCGCATTTTGGTCTTCGACCTGGGTGGCGGTACCTTCGACGTCTCCATCCTCGACCTCGCCGACGGCGTGTTTGAGGTTCTGTCCACCTCGGGCGACAACCACCTGGGCGGCGACGACTGGGATCAGCGCGTCATCGACTGGATGGCCGATAAGTTCCAGCAGGAAAACGGTGTCGACCTGCGTCAGGACCCCATGGCCCTGCAGCGTCTGAAGGAGGCCGCCGAGAACGCCAAGAAGGAGCTTTCCGCCGCCCAGCAGACCACCATCAACCTGCCGTTCATCACCATGAACCAGTCCGGCCCGCTGCACCTCAACTACACGCTGACCCGTGCCGAGTTCGAGAAGATCACCCGCGACCTGCTCGAGCGCTGCAAGCAGCCTGTCACCAACGCCCTGCGCGACGCCAAGCTTAAGCTCTCCGATCTGACCGAGGTCATCCTCGTCGGCGGCTCCACCCGTATGCCCGCCGTCCAGGAGCTCGTCAAGACCATGACCGGCAAGCAGCCCAACATGTCCGTGAACCCCGACGAGGTCGTTGCCGACGGCGCTGCCGTCCAGGGCGGCGTGCTCACCGGCGACGTCGAGGGCATCCTGCTGCTCGACGTTACCCCGCTGTCGCTGGGCGTCGAGACCATGGGCGGCATCATGACCAAGATGATCGACCGCAACACCACGATCCCGACCTCCAAGACCGAGGTCTACTCCACCGCTGCCGACAACCAGACCAGCGTCGAGATCAACGTGCTCCAGGGCGAGCGCGAGCTTGCCCGCGACAACAAGTCGCTCGGTAAGTTCCAGCTGACCGGTATCCCGGCTGCCCGCCGCGGCGTGCCGCAGATCGAGGTCACCTTCGACATCGACGCCAACGGCATCGTCAAGGTCTCCGCTAAGGACAAGGGCACCGGCAAGGAACAGCAGATCACCATTTCCGGCTCCACCGCTCTGTCCGACGACGAAGTCGATCGTATGGTCAAGGACGCCGAGGCTCATGCCGAGGAGGACAAGAAGCAGAAAGAAGAGGTCGAGGTCCGCAACCAGACCGACAGCCTGTGCTACTCCACCGAGCAGACCCTTAACGAGCTGGGCGACAAGGTTTCCGCCGACGTGAAGTCCAAGGCCGAGGCCGCTATCGCCGACGCCAAGAAGGCGCTCGAGGGCTCTGACGTCGAGGCCATCAAGGCCGCCGGCGAGTCCCTGCAGTCTGTGGCCTACGAGCTGGCCCAGGTTGTCTACGCCGACGCTCAGCAGCAGACCGACGGTGCCGCCGGCGCCCAGTCTGCCGACGATGACGTTGTCGACGCCGACTACGAGGTTGTGGACGACGAGGACAAGTAATCATGTCCGCCCGTAAAGCTCGCACGGAGGCGGCCGCCGCTGGCGCCGCCCCCGTTGACTCTGAGGAGAAGGACGTGAAGATTCCCGTAGAGGCCGTCGACGATACCGAGGCCAACGAGGCCCCGGCCGCCGAGGCTGCCGAGAACCAGGTAGAGGATTCCAACAAGGAGGCGACGATGACCGAGGACGAGATGGTGGAAGCCGCTATCCGCGCCGGTGAGGAAGCCGCCGACAACGACTTTAAGCTCAAGTTCGAGCAGGCCCAAAAGGAGCTTGCCGACGTGCGCAGTGAGCTCGATGCTGCGGCAGAGGCTCAGAAGGCCGCCGAGGACAAGGCGAAGGACGCTACCGAGCGCACCGCTCGTCTGCAGGCCGACTGGGAGAACTTCCGTCGCCGCACCGCAAACGAGCGCATCGCCGAGCGCGAGCGCGCGACCGAGAAGCTTGTCACCGCGCTGTTGCCGGTGATCGACGATATCGAGCGCGCGATCGATCATGCCCGCAGCCAAGAGCTTTCCGACGACTTTAAGCAGTTCGTCGATGGCGTTGACGCGGTGCATGCCAAGCTGCTCGATGCGTTTGCGCATGAGGGCGTTGAGCCCATCGATCCCAAGGGCGAGGCGTTCGATCCGCTCGAGCACCAGGCTGTGGGTCGCGTCGAGGACGCATCGCAATACGACGAGACCGTCAACGATGTATACCAGAAGGGCTACCGCATGGCGGATCGCATCCTGCGTTCCGCGATGGTGACGGTGACCTACGGTGGCGAGAAGCGCCCCGCACCGGAGCCCGAAGCGGCGCCCGAGGATGCTACGGTCGATACGGCCGAGAGCACCGAGGAGTAATTGAGAAGGGCCCCGGGGCAACACCCGGGGCCCTTTCTGGCCTAGTGCCATATGAAACATGAGCCGTCGTCTGCATGGACGGCGGACGTAACAGGAGAGGAGCTACGATGGCTGCAGGCAAAACCTTCTATGACATCCTGGGCGTATCCAAGAGCGCCTCCGACAAAGAGATCAAGAGCGCGTTTCGCAAGCTCGCGCAAAAATATCACCCCGATGCCGGTGGCGACGAGGCCAAGTTCAAGGAGATCAGCGAGGCCTACGAAACGCTTTCGGACGAGAAGAAGCGCAAAGAGTACGACCAGATGCTCATGTTTGGCGGCATGCCGGGCGCGGGCGGCGCGTATGGCGGCGGCTACGGTGCCGGCGCGGGCGCTAGCGGCTGGGGAGATATCTTCGACAGCATCTTTAGCGGCAACGGCGCCTGGGGCAGCGATTGGGGCTCGGGCTTTGCCGGGGCTGCGGGTAATGCCGGCGCGGGCCGCAGCCGTGCTCGCAAGGGCGGCGACCTGTCGCTGACCGTCGATGTGACGGCTGAGGACGCGTTTCGCGGCGTGACGCACAAGGTCACCTATCGCATTCCCTCGACAGGCGAGCAGCAGACCATTACGGTCTCGGTGCCTGCGGGCGCGGTTGACGGCGGCAAACTGCGTTACAAGCGTCGCGGCGAGTATGGCGTTGCCGGCGGCGAGCGCGGCGACCTGGTCGTGACCACGCACGTGGAGGAGCATCCGCTGTTTAAGCGTAAAGGCGCCGACGTGACCATGGAGGTGCCGGTCTCGGTCTACGAGGCGGCGCTCGGCTGCACGGTGGACGTGCCGACGCCCGGCGGTGCGACGGTTCGTCTGAAGGTGCCCGCGGGTACCCAGACGGGCAAGAAGTTCCGCTTTAAAGAGATGGGCGCGCCTGACGTTAAGCATCGCGGGCGCACCGGTGCGCTGCTTGTCGAGATCAAGGTGCAGGTTCCCACGAGTCTGTCCGACGACGAGCGCGATGCCATGACCAAGCTGCGCGAGGCCGACACGCGCGACTACCGCGAGAAGGTCAACCGTTACAAGGCGACGTACTAGGGCGGTCGTGGCGCACGCCCGCGCCCGCGGGCTTATGATGGACGATAACGAGACGGAAAGGGGTCAGGTAGCATGGCCGAGGACAATAGGAACAAACCGCTGTACATGATCAGCGTGGCGGCCGAGCTGACCGGCATGCATCCGCAGACTCTGCGCGTCTACGAGTCCAAGGGCCTGGTGAACCCCCAGCGCTCGGGCGGCAACACGCGTCTGTATTCGCGTGCCGATATCGAGCGCCTGGAGCTCATCAACCAGCTGACCGACGAGGGCATCAACCTTGCCGGTGTGGTGCGCATCCTCGATATGAAGGAGCGTGCCGAGGAGCGCGAGCGCGAGAACGAGAAGCTCCGCGCTCGCGTTCGCCAGCTCGAGGACGAGCTGCACGAGTACAAGATGCAGAAGAAGATCACCGCCCTGGCTCCGCGCGACGGCTCGGTTAACCCCGAACAGGTCATGCGCAAGCTACTGGGCGCCGGAGGGGATTTGTAGTTACGCGGTTTTACCAAACCGCGTAACGGGCCGACGCTGCGCGGGCCGCATTTGGACAATCTGACGTTCAACTTCAAGGGCGCGACCAGAAGGTCAGCGCCCTTTCGTTTCACGTCACCTTGTCTCAAATGCGGACCGCTCGCTGGCGTTGCCAAAACATCGGTGTTGCTGGGGTAGTCATTGGGGACGTTCTTAAATGACTAGGTTGGGCAAATTACTTTTCGATTTTATTTAATCTGCTTTGTTAGAAATTAAGCTATTTACCTGCTTTAAGAAATTATCGGCATTCATCTGTTATTGAGGTAGCGCGCAGAGATGTGGTGTAAGAGGCGGGGCATGCCCCGCCTCCGCCCTTTCTTGAAAGGGAGGGGACACCG
>CAKTWE010000110.1 GCA_934630385.1 uncultured Collinsella sp. | reverse complement strand
AGCCCAGGCAGCCGCAGCCAGCGCCGAGCAGGACGGTAGCGGCGCCGACCATGGGGTCAAAGCCAGCGGCCATCATGGTAGCGGCGAGCAGGGCGTAGAAGGGAACGGTCTCCTCGCACATACCATAGGTGGTACCACCGAGGGAAAAGATGATCATAAGCACGGGAATGATCATGATCTCGTTACCCTTAAGCTTCTGTACCAGGACGGCGATGCCGTTGTCCAGGGCGCCGGTCTCGGTCATCATGCCGAGGAAGCCACCCAGGATCATAACGAAGAGGCACACGGGCAGAGCGTCAGCGAAGCCCAGGATCGGGGCGGTGCAGAAATCGCTCAGGCGGGCTGCAGCAACCGCGCCGCCGGACGTGCCGGAGACGATAACGGTAATCACTGCGACAATTGCCAGCAGAGCAAGAAGAATGGTGAACGATGAAGGCATACCGCGCTTTTTCTTAGCGGTCTCAGTCATAGTTCTCATCCCCCCTTCATAAATCATTTACTGATCTCGCCCGAAGCGGCTCTTCCGTGCCGTGCCTGCCGCTTGATGCGAGATTTTTACCAGATAAAGCCGCTCGGGGTGTGCAGCAATACACCCCGAGCGAGATGCTAGATGCTCTTACTTGAGCGTGGCGTACATGACAGCCTTAATGGTGTGCATGCGGTTCTCGGCCTCGTCGAAGACCTTGGAAGCGGGGCTCTCGAAGACCTCGTCGGTGACCTCCTGCTCGGTGATGCCGAACTGCTCGCACTTCTCGGCGCCAATGGTGGTGTTGGTGTCGTGGAAGCTGGGCAGGCAGTGCAGGAAGATGGCACCCGGGTTGGCCATAGCCATGACCTCGGAGGTGACACGATACGGGGTGAGCTGAGCGATGCGCTCGGCCCAGACCTCGTCAGGCTCGCCCATGGAGACCCACACGTCGGTGTAGATAACGTCGGCACCGGTGACGCCGTCCTTGACGTCGGTGGTCAGCTTGATGGTGCAGCCGTTGGCCTCGGCGATGGGCTTGCAGGCCTCGATGACGTCGTCGGCGGGCATGCACTCCTCGGGGCCGCAGGCCACGAAGTTCATGCCGAGCTTGGAGCAGACAACCATGAGGGAGCGAGCGACGTTGTTCTTGCAGTCACCCATGAAGACGAGGGTCTTGCCCTTGATGTCGTAGTTGAAGTTCTCCTGGACGGTCAGGATGTCGGCGAGCATCTGAGTGGGGTGCCACTCGGTGGTCAGGCCGTTCCACACGGGCACGCCGGACTTAGCGGCGAGCTCCTCGACGTCATCCTGGGCAAAGCCACGGAACTCGATGCCGTCATACATGCGGCCGAGAACGCGGGCGGTGTCCTCGATGGACTCCTTCTTGCCCATCTGCGACGAACCGGGATCGAGGTAGGTGACGCCCATGCCCAGATCCATGCCGCCGACCTCGAAGGCGCAGCGGGTACGAGTGGAAGTCTTCTGGAAGAGCAGGACGATGTTCTTGCCCTCGAGATAGCGGTGCGGAACGCCAGCGCGCTTCATGTCCTTGAAGTTCTTGGAGAGCTTGAGCAGGTACTCGATCTCCTCGGTGGTGAGGTCGAGGAGCTTGAGGAAGCTACGGCCGGAGAGGTTAACACCCATGGTTCGTATCCTTTCGAAGAAATGAATTACGTAAGTATTAGTGTTGCCCGTTTGACGGGCGAAACCGGTGCGGTTGTAGGGTGACCGCACCGGAAACGGAAAGACTTAGAGGTCCTCGCGCCAGAAGGGCATGCTCATGCAGCGCGGGCCGCCGCGGCCGCGGGAGAGCTCGGCGGAGGGCACGACGAGAAGGTCCAGGCCCTCCTTGTACAGCACGTCGTTGGTGACGGTGTTGCGGGCGTAGACGCAGATCTTGCCGGGCTCGACGCACAGGGTGTTGGAGCCGTCGTTCCACTGCTCGCGGGAGGCCGCGATCGGGTCGCCGCCGCCGCAGGGGATCAGCTTGACCTGGTCGACGCCGGTGGCGTCCTCCAGGACGTGCTCGAGGGTGTCCTCGATCAGGCGGATGTTCACGTCGCCCGGGTTCTTGCCGGCGGTCAGCTCGTAGACGCGCAGGGTGCCCATGATGGCGGGGTGGATCGTGAACTTATCGACGTCGATCTGGGTGAAGACCGTGTCGAGGTGCATGAAGGCGCGCGAGACCGGGATGTCGAAGGCCAGGATGCGCTCGACCTTGGAGTCGGAGTTCCAGAAGATGTTCTGGGCCATGATGTCGATCGCGGCGGCCTGGGTGCGCTGGGAGATGCCGACGGCGAGGGTCTTCTCGTTGATGTTCAGCACGTCGCCGCCCTCGGTGTGGAACTGGCAGTCGCGGCGGAAGTACAGCGAGACGTCCTTGTAGTCGGGGTGGTACTTGAAGATGTACTTGCCGTACAGGGTCTCGCGGTTGCGGGTGACCGAGTACATGCGGTTGAGGTTGACGCCCTCGCCGACGACCGCGAACGGGTCGCGGGTGAAGTAGAGGTTGGGCATCGGGTCGATGATCAGGTCGGACTCGGACTCGGAGTTGACCAGGGAGTCGAGGGTCGTGGACGCCGTGAGGGGCATGTCGATCTCGGCCTTGGTCATGCCGGCCATGGTCTTCTTGACGAACTCGAGGTTGTCCTCGATGGAGTCCAGCTTCTCGCGGACGATCTGCGGCATGTGCTGGCCGCGGATGCCGGCCTCGGCGATGTACTGGTCGGTGAACTCGGCGCGGGCGCCGGGGACCTGGTCGAACACCTCAGCGACGAGGTTCTCCAGATAGAGGACCTCGACGCCCTGGTCCCTCAGGATCTGGGCGAAGGTGTCGTGCTCCTGCTGTGCGACCTCCAGGAACGGGACGTCGTCGAACAGGAGTCGCTCGAGCTCGTCGGGCGGCAGGTTGAGGAGCTCGTCGCCGGGACGGTGCAGGCAGACCTTCCTGAGCTTGCCGATCTCGGAAGGCACGTGCAGACCTTTCGTCATGGCCTCCTACCTTTCTTTCGGGCCCCTGTCGGGGCCGATTCGTTAGCGCCCCTCCGTGTGAGGCGTTATTGCTGACGACATATTTATATCCAAAATCAGCCCATACTTCCACCTTGCCCCCGAACGGTTTTTTATAGGGGGTGAACGGCATACACATATACTTCACGCATGGCACACTTTGATTTAATAAAGTTTATTTACGTGCTTAAACGCGTTTTTAATCCAAATAGCAAATGGAACTTAACTTTATTAAACCACCCTCAAATTGCATATTTCTAATAAAGCTATGAATAGAATTAGCGATTCACACCACGTCTCAACCATTTTCATTTTTATTCAGAAAAAAGTTTGTCCTATTCATTTCTGGTATGCATATTACCGTTTACCAGACGCTTGGTACCGTTCACCGGAAGCTCAGTATAAGGCCCAACGAACACCGGCTCGCCTTACGGCTTCATTTGTAACAACTTGACTTCTCGGTATAGAAAAACAGGCCCGCTCCCCTCATGGGAAACGGGTCTGTTATCGATAATCTTAGACAGATTTGAGCGGCTTTGAGAGCCGTCGGAATCCTAGCGATCGAACTCCGCCAGCGCCTCGCCCAGAAGCCTCAGGCCCTCGCGAAGAACGTCCTCGCTCGCGCAGTAACCTAGGCGCGCGCCGCAGGGAAGCTCAAAACGGCTGCCGGGAACCAACAGCACTCCCCTCTCGGCCAGCAGGCGCTTGCAGAACTCCTCGTCGTCCTCGGGAATATCCAGCTGGATAAACGAGGTGGACACGCCCTGCGGCGCCGTCCAGGAAACGCGGTGCTGCGTATCGATCCAAGCCTGCGCGATATCACGGTTGCCAAACACGATCTTGCGGTTGCGCTCGAGGATCTTGTCCTTGTGCTCAAGCACATAGGTCGCCAGGGCATCGTTGAACACGCCGCCGCAGATCATGGTGTAATCGCGGTAAGTGCGAATGCGGTTAGATACCTCTTCGTCTGCCACAACCCAGCCCACGCGGGCCGCAGGCGTCGAATAGGTCTTGGACACCGAGTTGGTGACAATGGCCTTCTCGTACATGTCGGCCATCGACATAAAGGCCTCGGTGTTCTCAAGCGGCAGGTACACCTCGTCGCACAGCACATAGGCACCCACCGAGCGGGCGACCTCGGCAATCTGGCCAAGCGTATCGGCATCGAGCACCGTTCCGATGGGGTTCGATGCGTTGTTGATGCAGATGAGCTTGGTATTGGGACGCACCAGACGCTTGAGCTCCTCGATATCGGGCCTCCAGCCAAGCTCCTCGCGAAGCTCCCAGTACTCGACCTCGGCGCCCAGCGTACGCGGAATCTCGTAGAGCGGCGCGTAGGTGGGCCACTCGGCAATCACATGGTCGCCGGGCTCGACAACAGCCATGATGGCGTTGAGGTTGGCACCCGTGCAGCCGTTGGTCTGCAGAATGTGATCGGGATTGACCTCGCGACGATACAGCTTGGCAACCTCGGCCTTAAACTCCGGCGAACCCTCGATCCAGCCGTAGTTCATCTTCTCGCGATCCAGGCGCTCGTAAAACGTGGCGCCGTCCTGCTCGTCAAGCGCGCGAAGCTCGCCCATGGTCAGCGATGAAATCGTCGACTGAGCAATGTCCCACGTAGCACTCTTCTCCCAAACGTTGAGCCACTCCTCAACGCCAATCGTCTTGATATCCATGACTAAGCTCCAATCGCTAGAACACGGAGATGATGCCGGCAAAGATCATGGGAATCGAGATGATGCCCAAAAGGCAAAGAAGCCGACACCGTTGGGGTATCAAGGAAACTGCCTCTAGACATAATGGAGACCTTATCTGATGCTAATTTAGCTTATTAAACAAGAATGGGGCGGAGCGAAAACACGCACCACCCCATTGGGAGACATCTAATGGCAGCAAGATGTTTGTATTAAGACCTGTACGGTTCTTTGAAAGACTTAGAGGTCCTCGCGCCAGAAGGGCATGCTCATGCAGCGCGGGCCGCCGCGGCCGCGGGAGAGCTCGGCG
>CAKTWE010000109.1 GCA_934630385.1 uncultured Collinsella sp. | reverse complement strand
GCCGGCTGCCGTGCGGGCGACGAGGTTCGCATTTGCCAGCGCGCCTTTGACTTTGAGGGCGCCGAGGACTTCTCGGAGTTTGAGGACGAGCTCGAGGACGGTAGCGAGGACGTTGCCGTCGAGGTCGTTGACGTCGCCGATGATAGCTTGGAGGCTGTCGACACGGTGGATGCCATTGGCGGTACTGATGACGCTGCTGCTGCGGAAGACGTCGAGACCCCGGAGGGCGAGTAAGCCATGTCGCTGCGCGGTGGAATCGGTCTGCCCGAGCTTCCCATAGAGGACGGGCAGGAGTTTAGGCTCGGCATTATGGGTGGCACCTTTGACCCCATCCATTACGGGCACCTGGTGACCGCCGAGCAGGCGCGTGAGTCACTCGACTTGGACGCCGTGCTTTTTATGCCGGCGGGCTCTCCTGCCTTTAAACTCGACAAACCGGTGACGCCGGCCGAGGACCGTTATGCCATGACGGTCCTCGCAACCGCGGCGAACCCGGCCTTTTTGGCAAGCCGGTTTGAGATTGACCGTCCGGGCGTGACCTATACGGCCGATACGCTTCATGCCCTTCGCGACTTTTACCCGCCTCAGGTAAAGCTCTACTTTATTACGGGCGCTGACGCGATTATCGATATTGTGACCTGGCATGATGCCGACCGAATCGCCGAGCTTGCCACGTTTATTGCGGCGACGCGACCGGGCTTTGATATCGATACTGCACGCGCGCGAATCAAAGAGTCGGGGCTGCCGTTTGACGTGCGGTATATCCAGATTCCGGCGCTGGCGATTAGCTCGACCAACATTCGCAAGCGGGTTGCCCGCGGCATGAGCGTGCGCTATCTTACGAGCGAGTCCGTGCTCGGTTATATCCGTAAACGCGGCCTATATGCCGATCTTGGGCAAGACGATTTTGAGTGATGGGGGAGAACGTTGTCGGTAGAAGATCAGTTTGAGGGCGACGAGCGCGCGCTCTTGACGCGTATCCACGAGTTGCTCGATGTGCGCATGAAGGATAAACGTAAGCGCTACGTTCATTCGCTCGGGGTTGCCGAGACTGCGCTGCACTTAGCCGAGGTATATGGTGTCGACCGCTTTGATGCCGCTGCCGCCGGCCTGATCCATGACTGGGACAAGGTGCTCTCCGACGACGAGCTGGTCACACGCGCTCTGCATTACGGCATTAAGATTGCCGGCTCTCCGTCTGCCGCGACGCCGCTTTTGCATGGCCCGGTTGCCGCCTATGAGCTCCCGCAGCTTTTTCCCGAGCTGTCGCCGGCGGTCTTTCAGGCTGTCGACCGTCACACAGTGGGCGCCTGCGACATGACGCCGCTCGATATGGTGGTCTTTGTGGCCGATGCCATCGAACCCAACCGTCACGGCGATTATGCCCATGCGCTGCGCAAGATGGTGGGGAAGTCCTCGCTCGACGAGTTGTTCTTCTCCTGTTTTGCGCAGGGTCTGGTCTATGTGATCCAGTCCGGGCGTTATCTTTATCCCACGGCTATTACGATTTACAACCATTACGCCCAGCTTCGCTAGCTCGGGTGCGTCTAGAAAGAGGTATTCCATGGCCGACGAGCAGATTCTTGAAGGTGTGGCGCATAAGAGTTTCGTTGCCACGTCCGATCGCACTGCCGCTTCGCTGTCCGCGAGCGGTGTCGCCGCCGAGGATGTCGCACGCGCCGCCGCGCAGGCCGCCTACGACAAGAAAGGCGAGGACGTGCAGGTGCTCGATTTGACCGAGCTTTCCGATGTGTGCGACTACTTTGTCCTTGCTACCGGCACCAACAACCGCCAGGTTGATTCCATCGTCGACGAGATTGAGGAGAAGGTCGCCGAGGCTTGCGGCGAGCACCCGTTTTCCATCGAGGGCCGCGAGCAGAAGACCTGGATGCTCATGGACTACGGCTCGGTCGTCGTCCATGTCTTTACCCCCGAGGCCCGCGAGTTCTATCGCCTCGAGAAGCTCTGGGGCGACGCTCCCCAGCTCCCCCTCGACCTCATCTAGTAGCTCATTTGGGATGGGGCTTTTTTAGCTACCCTCTACCGTTCGCCGGGCAGTTGTACCATTCGCAACTGCCCGGCTTTCTTTTTGCCTTGGGGACTAATCGTTGAAGCGGGATTGGCGGCCGAAGGATAGGGCGGTGTCGCCGAATTTGTCTCGGACGGCATCGATCGCGACGGAGAGATCGCGGCGGTCGCTGGATTGGGCACCGCGATCATCGACTTTACAGAACAGATCGGTCTGAATGCCGCCCTGATGATTGAAGTCGCTCATACCGATACCCGCCAAGCGCACGTGCATACCTTCCTGCCAGATATTGTCGAGCAGCTCGAGCGCCACGGCCACAAAGATATTCTCGTCGTCGGTGGGGTGGGGAAGTCGGCGCTGTGCCGTGCGTCCGCTGCCGTACGAATACTTGAGCTTAAGCGTTACCGTGGCACCCGTCAGTCCCTGGTGACGTAAGCGTCGTCCGACGGACTCGCCCAGCAGGGCGATCGCCGCCTCGATGTCTCCTCGCTCGGTCAGATCCCTCGCAAAGGTGCGCTCATTGCTTACCGATTTGACCTCACGCGCTTCGTCCAGGCTCGTAACCTCGGAAACCTCGAGTCCTAGCGCGCGCTGGCGCATGCGCTCGCCGTTCACGCCAAAAATGGCAGCCAGCGTTGACTCCGGCGCGCGTGAAAGCTCTCCCAGCGTATAGATGCGCATGCGGCGCAGTCGCTCCTCGGCCGAGCGCCCGATGCCGCTCATGGCGGACACCGGCAGCACGGCCAAAAAACGCTGTTCTGTCCCGGGACGCACGATGGTTAGGCCAAATGGCTTGTCTTGCTCGCTTGCGATCTTTGCCACCGTCTTGTTGCAGCCGACGCCTATGGAGCAGGTCACCCCCAGCGCCGCCACGCGATCACTGATGCGCCGCGCAACCAGCAGCGGGTCCTCGGGTGCAAAGCGACCCGGCGTGATGTCTATAAAGGCCTCATCAATCGACACGCGCTCCACGCGTGGGGTCTCATCGGCAAGGATCGCCATGACCTGTGCACTGACCTCGCGGTAGCGGTCGAAGTGCCCGTGTGTCCAAATGGCCTGAGGACACAGACGCCGTGCCTCGGCTGAGGGCATGGCGGAGTGCACGCCAAAGCGACGTGCCTCGTATGAGCAGGTGGACACGACGCCCCGCGATTCGGCGTCTCCGCCCACGATGAGCGGCTTGCCGCGCCACTCGGGATGGTCGAGCATCTCCACGCTCGCAAAAAACGCATCGAGGTCCATCAGGCCCACCGCCGGACCCGTCCAGGGCGGCGGCGTGACGCCCGCAGCATCCTCATAGCCGTATGTATGTTCGCGTCTTTTCATGGCATGAGTATACCGCGCAGCTCATGTGGGGTGCGTGGATGTGCTTGCAAATCGCGAATTCTTGTCTAAGATATGGATTTGCCTTCGACTACACCGAAGAAGTTGGTCTCACGGACTTCACCTGCCCGCGTCGATGGCGTATTATGTTCAACTGTTTGTTTGTAGTTGCAGCCTAAAGCTGCTTGGTTGGAGGAGTTTCCTTTGGCAGTCAAGATTCGCCTTGCTCGTCACGGCGCTAAGAAGCGTCCGTACTACCGTGTCGTCGTCGCCGATTCCCGCGCCCCGCGTGACGGTCGTATCATCGAGGAGGTTGGCCGCTACAACCCGATGACCGCCCCCAAGACCATCAACCTCGATCTCGAGAAGATCGCCGACTGGCAGTCCAAGGGCGCTCAGCTCACCGACGCTGTCGCCGCTCTGGTCAAGGCCGCCAACGAGGGCGAGAAGACCGAGACCGTCGTCAAGAAGTCCAAGAAGCAGCTCGCCAAAGAGGCCGAGGCCGCTAAGGCTGCCGCTGAGGCCGCTGAGGGCGCCGAGGAGTAAATCGTGCCTGAGGTTGACGCTGCACAGCTCGAGGGTGAGGCAATGCTCTCAGATCGCATCGCCGATCTCGTCGAATATCTCGTTGTTCAGATCGTCGACGACCCGGATTCCGTGAGCCTCGAGGTCATCGATGGCGACGACGCTTCTACGATTGAGGTTTCGGTTGCCGAGGATGACGTCGCTAAGGTCATCGGCCGTCGTGGCCGTACCATCAAGGCCATCCGCACGCTCGCCCGTGCATTGGCCGCTCGCCTCGACACCGCTGTCGAGGTAGAGGTTCTGGGCTAGGACTTTGAGGTCCCAGTACAAAAACATCGCTCGTGTGGTCAAGCCGCACGGAAGGAAGGGGGAGGTCCTCGCGCAGCCGCTGCGGGGGCTTCCTTCTGTATTGGAGCCGGGTATGCGCGTCGCCCTGACGCCGCCGGCGCTCAAGCGCGACCGTTTTTGCACGGTCGCATCCGTCACCGATACGGGCGATGGCGATCTGGTCTCGTTTGAGGGCATTGACGACTTGACGGCCGCCGAGGGCATCACCGGATGCTATGTGCTGGCAAATCGTGACGACTTCGAGCTCGATTCGCTCGACGCCGCCTATACCGACCTGATGGGTCGTGAGGTGGTCGACGAACGCTTTGGCTCGCTCGGTACGATTGTCGAGATCATGTCGACGCCCGCCAACGATATTTGGGTTGTCGAGGGCGATCGGTACGGCGAGGTGCTGATTCCCATGATCGAGCAGGTTGTGCTCGATCTTCCCGATCAGGGGACAATTTCCGTCCACGTTATGGACGGCCTGATCGATATGGACAAGTAGGGAGGAAAACATGCTGATCGAGACCCTTTCGGTCTTTCCCGAGATGTTTGAGCCCGTCATGTCCACGTCGATTTTGGGCCGTGCCCGCAAGGCCGGCCTTTTTGATTTTAAGGCGTATAACCTGCGCGACTGGACGCACGACCGTCATCGCACCGTCGATGACGAGCCGTACGGCGGCGGGCAGGGCATGCTCATGAAGGTCGAGCCTATTGCCGAGGCCATCGAGGCTATTAGCTCCGAGGGTCCCAAGCCCACCGTGGTGTTCTTCACCCCCTGCGGCGAGCCCTTTACGCAGCATGTGGCCGAGCGCCTGCTCAAAAGCGAGCGTCTGCTGTTTGTGTGCAGCCGCTACGAAGGCGTCGACGAGCGCGCGTATGCGTATGCCGAC
>CAKTWE010000108.1 GCA_934630385.1 uncultured Collinsella sp. | reverse complement strand
CCCAAGGCCAAGGACGAGGAGACGCTCGCGCTCATCCAGCACCTCACCCCTAGCCAGCGCTTCGACAAGTTGCTCGAAAACCAGCAGGTTCTAGCCGAGCCCATCGTGCGCAACGGCAAAAAGGCTACCGTCGGTTATTGCCCCGATGTATGGGGAGCCTGGGAGTAGCCTGTGTTATTTGCCGGCGCGTGGGTATAAGAGCAGGCGTTTGGCATAAGATTCAACTGTAAGCCATGTCTAACAAAGGAGGGCACATGCCCAACAAACCCGTGAAGATTATCATGCTTACCGGATACCTCGGTGCCGGCAAGACCACGCTGCTCAACCACATCCTCGCTAACGACGGCGGCATCCGCGCCGCCGTGATCGTCAACGATATCGGCGAGATCAACGTTGACGCCAGCCTCATCGCCGACGGCGGCCTTTCCGAGACCGACGACCTCATCCCGCTCACCAACGGCTGCATCTGCTGCACGCTTTCGGATGACCTTGCCAACCAGCTGCAGGGCATCGCCGATTCGGGCAACTTCGATTACATCATCATCGAGGCCTCGGGGATCTGCGAGCCCATCCCCATCGCCTACACCATCTCGAGCTTCTGCGACGAGGCCAAGGTGGGCGGCGAGCCCAAGCTTGCGCTCGACAACATCGTGGCCGTGGTCGACTGCGCCCGCATGTACGACGAGTTCAACGGCGGCCGCGACCTGCTGGCAGAGGATATCGACGAGGACGACATCGAAAGCCTGCTCATCCAGCAGATCGAGTTCTGCTCCACGCTGATCCTCAACAAGACCGATACCGTGAGCCCTGAGCAGATCGCCGAGCTCAAGGCTATCGTGCGCAGTCTGCAGAAGGACGCCGTGATCGTCGAGGCGCAAAACGGCGAGGTTCCCATGGAGGAGCTGCTCGACACCGACCGCTTCGACTTTATGCGCGCCTACAACTCCGCCGCCTGGATCGAGGCCATGGAGCATCCCGAGGAGCATGACGACCCCGAGGTGCTCGAGTACGACATCGAGACCTTTGTATACTCGCGCCGCAAGCCGTTTGACCTGCAGAAGTTCACCGATTTTGTTGAGCAAGAGTGGCCCGACGAGGTCATCCGCGTCAAGGGCCCGCTGTGGCAGGCCAGCAATCCGGACATGTGCTACATGTTTGAGCAGGCCGGCCACCAGATGCGCCTGATGGAGAACGGTCTGTTCGTTGACTCCGCGCCCGAGGGCGAGAAGCAGAAGATCATCGACGAGAACCCCGAGATCATGCAGATTTGGGACGACGAGACGGGCGATCGCATGACGAGCCTGTGCATCATCGGCCGTCACATGGACAAGGATGCGCTCATCGCCTCCCTCGATGCCTGTCTGACCGACTGGCACCGCGCCTAGGTTTATCCAAGCGGGCATTTTTCCGCCTACGTAACCGCCAAACCACCACGAAGGTGTCTGCCCCCTTCGTGGTGGTTTTTCGTTCTGAGCCAAGGAGATTCATGTTCAACATTGTGCTGTATGCGCCCGAGATTCCGGCCAATACGGGCAATATCGGCCGTACCTGCGTGGTCACCGGCGCCCGCCTACATCTGGTGGAGCCGCTGGGCTTTTCGCTCGATGACAAGACGGTACGTCGCGCCGGCCTGGGCTACTGGCAAAACTTGGACGTGGCGACCTATGCCGGCTGGGAGGATTTCCTTGCACGCAACGGCCTCTCCCCCGCCGACGAGCGCCTGCACCTGCTGACCAAAAAGGCACGCCGCACCTATGCGCAGAGTACCTACCGCGATGGCGACTACTTGGTCTTTGGCAGCGAGAGCTCGGGCATTCCCGAGCCGCTGCTTGCCGCGGCGCCCGAGCGCTGCGAGCGCATCCCCATGCTGCGCGATTGCGACTCACTCGATAATGCCGAGGCTTGGGAAGCCCACGAGGGATCGCTCAGGCATGCTGAGGACGGCCATGAGGCCATCCTTCGGCAGGATATCTGCGGCAACTTCGTCAATCCGGACGACTACCGCATCAGCGCACTCAACCTCTCCAACAGCGCCGCCATCGTCCTCTACGAAGCCCTGCGCCAAACAGGCTTTCCGGGAATGTGACAAAGGGACTGCCCCTTTTTCACATTCGTTTATAGGTAGCGGCCGGTGATGCTTGCGGGGCAGGCCGCGATGCCTGCCGGCGTGCCGGCGCAGACGATTTGCCCGCCCGCATCGCCACCACCTGGGCCCATGTCGATCACGTAATCGGCATTACGGATAAGGTCGAGGTCGTGTTCGATCACGACAACCGTGGCGCCCTTGGCAACGAGGCCGTCGAACACACTCAGCAACACCTGAACATCGAGCGGATGTAGTCCGATCGTGGGCTCGTCGAACACAAACACGGCATCATCCTGCACGCGGCCCATCTCGCTCGCGAGCTTAAGACGCTGCGCCTCGCCGCCCGAAAGCGCCGGCGTGGGCTCACCAAGTGTGAGATAGCCCAAGCCCAGGTCGTGCAAGGTCTGCAAGCGCGTCTGAACCTTCTTGAGTCCCAGCGTGGCGTCGAGGGCCTCGTCCACACTCATGTCCATGAGCTGCGGCAACGTAAGTAGGCTCCCGTCCTTGCCCTCGCGATGGATATGCGAAGCCGCGTCTGCATAGCGAGAGCCGCGGCATGCGGGACAGACGATCTCAACATCGGGCAAAAACTGCACGTCGAGCGATATCGAGCCCGTGCCGTCGCACGTAGGGCAGCGCAAGGCACCGGTGTTGTAGCTAAAGGCGCCCGCCTTGTATCCCGCCGCCTTAGCCTCGGGCGTACGGGCAAAGGCGCGGCGCAGCTCATCATGGATGTCGGCATAGGTTGCCACCGTCGAGCGCACGTTGGCGCCGATGGGCGTGGCATCAATCAGGTTGGCGCGCGCGATGCCCTCGGCATCGATCCAACGCACGTGCCCCGGCAGGCGCTCGCCAGCTGCCTGCGCCTTGAGCGCCGGAATGAGTGTCTCGAGCACCAACGTCGTCTTGCCCGAACCCGAAACGCCCGTCACCGCGACAAGGCGGCCGCGTGGGATATCGACTTCGAGCGGCTTGACGGTATGGATGGCATCGGTAGCCATGCGGATATGGCCCTGGTCGAACATCTCGTCGTCAGTCACCTGCGGACGCAAGCGCTTGGGCTCCGAGCGCAAAAACGGGGCGATACGGCTGCCCTGCGATTGTTCGACCTCGTCCACCGTACCGGCGGCGATCACATTACCACCACCCGCTCCGGCAACGGGGCCCATCTCGACCAGATAATCAGCCTCCGCCAGTACGCGCGTATCGTGGTCGACAACAACCACGGTGTTGCCGTCATCCACCAGATCGCGCATCACGCCCACCAGGCCGTCGACATTGGCAGGATGCAAGCCGATCGAAGGCTCGTCCAGCACATAAAGCACGCCCGTCGATCGGTTGCGCACCACGCGGGCAAGCTGCACACGCTGGCGCTCACCCGTAGAGAGCGTGGCACCGGCGCGATCGAGCGAAAGGTAATCGAGACCCAGATCGACCAGGCGACGGGCCGCACCCAAAAAAGAATCGCAGATATCCGCTGCCATGGGCTGCATCTCGGTCGGCAAGGATGCGGGCACCCCGCGCACCCACTCAATCGCCTCGCCCAGCGTCATGGCCGCCGCCTGCGCCAGATTGATACCGCGCACTTGGGGCTGGCGTGCAACCTCGGAGAGACGCGTGCCGCCGCAGTCACGACATGGCCCCTCGCGCAAAAAGCGTGCAACGCGTTTGAGGCCCTTGTCGTCCTTAACCTTGGCGAGCGCATTCTCGACGGTATAGACGGCGTTGTAATAGGTAAAGTCGAGCGGCGTGGCGCCCTCGCCGTTTTTGGGCACGTAGAGAATGTGCTTCTTTACCGCTGGGCCATGGAACACGATATCGCGCTCGGCGGGCGTGAGCTGGTTAAACGGCACGTCGGTGCGCACACCCATCTCACCGGCTACCTGCTTCATCAGATCCCACATGAGCGTGCCCCAGGGAAGCACCGCGCCCTCGTTGATGGTCTTTGACTCGTCGGGCACCAGGCTCGCCTCGTCTACCTCGCGCATGACACCGGTGCCGCCACAGGTGGGGCATGCACCGCCGCTATTGAAAGCCAAATCCTCGGCACCCGGCGCGTAGAACTCGCGGCCGCATGTCGGACACGTGAGCGACAGGCCTGCGGCCACGTTAAGACTCGGCTCCACGCGTGCCCCGCAGTGCGGGCACACGTGATGGGCACAACGGCTAAAGAGCAGGCGCAGGCTATTGTTGAGCTCGGTCATGGTGCCAAAGGTCGAGCGTACGCCCGGCACGCTGGGGCGCTGATGCAATGCGAGCGCCGCCGGCACGTGCAGCACCTCGTCCACCTGGGCATGTTCGGCCTGCGTCAGACGACGGCGGGTATAGGTGCTGAGTGCTTCCAGATAGCGACGCGAGCCCTCGGCATAAAGAACTCCCAGCGCCAGCGAACTCTTGCCCGAACCCGACACGCCGGCAATGCCCACGAGTTTTCCCAGCGGAATATCGATATCGATGTCCTTGAGGTTGTGTACACGCGCGCCACGCACCTCGATAGCCTGCGGGCTCATCTTCTGTTCCGTCACCTCTATCACCCTACTCATGCCATAAAACTCGATCGCGAATGTACGCGCCCAGCATGGGCACGACAAACCGGACGAGGCCGTATCCGGCAGCCTCGATGACGCGCTCGCGAATCAGGCTTGCGCGATATTTACTCGCCCAGCTCTGGGTGCGATCGCAGCGCTCAATGATATCCGCCATGCGCGTCGGCTTACCCTCGTCAGCGGCCATGGCCTCGATAAAGAGGCGCTGTGGACTGCGCAACCCGTAATACAGAGGCGCGTCAACCGCTTCGTAGAACTCAGAGATGGCATCCGCATGGCCAGCCTCGACATCGCACCTTTCAATGACCTGCGAGTTGCGCCGGACGGCAGAGCGCCACATGTAATAGCCCACCAGCTGAACCATATAGGGATGCCCCATGCTCTTGTGTGCCGCAAGGTCCGCCGTCTCCGCATCGACGCAGAGACCGGTACTCTCGACTGTCTGGATATATGAATCCCGCACCCTGGGCAAAGATATCGCCCCCAGCGTACGCTGCTGGGCACGTCGCAAAAACGTCACGCTCGGCTCTTCGAGCAGATCGTCAACCATACTGGGTAAGCCGGC
>CAKTWE010000107.1 GCA_934630385.1 uncultured Collinsella sp. | reverse complement strand
CGGCTCTGATCCCCAAAGGAAACCAAAGCCTTTAAAACAATTCTTATGGAGCGGGCGACGGGAATCGAACCCGCGTCATCAGCTTGGAAGGCTGGTGTTCTACCATTGAACTACGCCCGCAAGATATGGTCGGGACGACAGGATTTGAACCTGCGACATCCTGCTCCCAAAGCAGGCGCGCTACCAAACTGCGCCACGTCCCGAAGGTGTTGAGCAGCTAAGGTCTAAACCTTGCGTGTCCCAAAGCGAAGGAAATTATAGGGGAGACTCCCCGCCTGTGCAAGCATTGATGCCTTAGCTCCTCGAATGTGCAACAAAACGACTATGGAGCAGACCGATCACAAATGCCACCACGGCAACCGGCGCCCACGCGGCACCGATATCCGCCAGCGGCAGCGCATCGAACGGTAGCCACACGCCCGCAAAGAACGCGTCGCGGACCGAGGTGATCACACTCTGCACGGCAACCACACCGCCAACCCAGACCCACACCTGCGGATGAGCGTCGCAAAAGCCGTGCACCAGGCCCATCAGTACCAGCACGATGGCAACGGGATACAAGGCGTTGAGCATAGGCACCGAGAACATGAGGATCACGTCGAGACCCACGTTGGAGAGCACGCACGAAAACGCTGCGAACACAAAGGCGAGAACCGCAAAGGGACGGCGCATGGCCTCCTCGGAGGCCTCCGCTCCCCCTTCGACCACATACGTCTCGCAGAAGTAACGCGAGCAGCAGCTGATGAGGCCGATGCACACGTTCATGCAGGCAAGGAAGAAGATGGCGAAGACCACGACCGTGCCGGCAAGCCCAAAATGCATGGAGGCCGAACGGGCGAGGATGGCGGCGCCGTTGGTAGCGTCGGGCATCACGGTGCCAAGCTGCATACCGGCAAGACCCAAGCCGCAGTAGATGATAGCCATGAGCACGCCGGCGATCACACCGGAACGCGAGATCTCGAAGGCCACGCGCTTGTCATCGGTAACACCCAACTCGTGGATGGTCTCGGCGATGATGATGCCAAAGGCGAGCGACGCGAGCAGGTCCATGGTCTGATAGCCAGTCAGAAAGCCCTGCACGGCAGCACCGGCATTGTAGGGGGCCTGCGGCGCGGCAGCCGGTCCCAGCGGCGAGATCACGGCAGCACCCACGACCAGCACGATGAGCGCAATGAGCGCAGGGCCCGTAATGCGGCCGAGCACGCGCGTGATGACGCCTGGACGCAGCGTAAGCGCAAACGCGACGACGAAGAACCCGATGGCAAACACCAGACGTGCCGTGCCGAGCGAAACGCCCTCGGGTAGCAGCGGCACCAGCATTTCGAACGCCGTAGAGCTTGTGCGCGGAATGGCCAGGCACGGACCGATGGCCAGGTAGACCGCCGCAACGAAGAATTCGCCAAACTTAGGATGCACACGCCCGGCCAGCTCTCGGGCCGTGCCAGCGAGCGCGACGGCGATAAATCCCATAACGGGCAGACCGATAGCGGCAATCAAAAAGCCGATCATGGCAACCGGCGTGGCAGAACCTGCCTGCAGCGCCAGCAGCGGCGGAATAATGAGGTTACCGGCGCCAAAGAGCATCGAGAACAGCGCAATGCCGACGGTAACGACATGGTCGGAACGCAGACCGCGCGGGGCGGATGAAGCCATAGGCACACCTTTCGGGTCGAAACAAAAACGGGACGGGCAAAATACCCGTCCCGCAAGTATAAACGGTCCAGCAGCTTTAGCAGGCTAAATTGCGCAGAGCATCGATAGCCGTGTCGACTTCTTCGGTCGTGTTGAAATACCCAAACGAGAAGCGGACGACACCCTGGCGCTCGGTATCTAACGCACGGTGCATGAGCGGAGCGCAATGGGCACCGGGGCGCGTCGCAATCCCCCACCCTTGCATGAGCGCGTCCGAGATCTCGGCCGAGTCGATATCACCCACGTTGAGTGAGACGATCGCCGAGCGCACGGGCTGGTCAAAGGCACCGTAGAGCTTGATCTCCGGGATTTCGCGCACGCCAGCGAGAAAGCGATCCGCCAGTGCTCGCTCATGCGCCGCAATCGCCTCGACCCCACCTTGGGCCTCGATAAAGTCGAGACCGGCAGAAAGGCCGGCGACACCGTGGCCGTTGAGCGTGCCCGCCTCCAGGCGCGTGGGCCACTCAAGCGGTTGCAGTGGATCAAAGCTGTGCACGCCCGTACCGCCCATGGCCCAGGGGGCCACGTCAATGCCCTCCGCCACGGCCAGGCCGCCGGTCCCCTGCGGACCCATGAGCCCCTTGTGGCCGGTAAAGCACACCACGTCGAGCCCCATGGCCTGCATATCTATATGCGCCGTGCCGGCAGACTGAGAGGCATCGACGATCACCAGCGCACCGGCCGCATGGACCATGGCCGCCACGCGCGCAATGTCGACCGCGTTGCCGGTCACATTTGAGGCGTGCGTCACCACCACGGCACGCGTACCGGGCGTGACCAACCGCTCGAGCTCGTCGTAGTCGAGCGCGCCGCTTACGTCACAGCCCGCATGCTCAACGGTCACACCCCGCTCCGCTGCCAGGCGGTTAAGCGGACGCAGCACGGAGTTGTGCTCGAGCACCGTCGTGACCACGCGGTCGCCGGGGCGCACCACGCCACAGATGGCGGTGTTGAGCGCCGCCGTAGAGTTGGGCGTAAAGCACACATGGTCCGCCCTCGGACAACCTAAAAGGCGCGCGAGCTTGGCACGGCAACCGTGAATCGTACGCGCCGCATCGAGCGCACCCGACGTGGCGCCGCGCCCAGCATTTCCGAGCGAACACATCGCCTGCGTCACGGCATCGATGACCGTCTGCGGCTTGTGCATGGTCGTCGCCGCGTTATCCAGGTAGATCATCGCACGACCTCCCACATATCAATCACGGTATAGCCCTCGGTGGGAACGCCCGCCGCGGCGAGTTCGCCGCGCAGCAGCTCCTCATCGGCAGGCAACGCTTTCCACGCCAGACCACAGCCGGCAGCGACCTCCCCGGGCACGGGAATCGTTCGTCCGGGAAGGCCGCGCTCGATGCACAGGGACTCGCAGCCCATGGCGGCCGCCGTGGTGGGAAACGTGATGACAAGCGCCGGGCGCTTCTCCCTCATGGCAACTCCAACCAATACGCTACGGGCGCACGACGCGCACGGCCTGCTCCATCTTCTCCACGATCACGTACATGTTGGTGACCTCGCCCACCGCAAGCTGGTCCTTAATGCCAAAGTGGTCGAGGCAGGTGCCGCAGGTAAGGATCTCGACACCCTGCTCCGCCAGGCCCTTCAGGTCATCGAGCACCGGCGAGCCCTCGACGGTGAGCTTGGCGCCGCCGTTGTAGAACAGCATGGTCGTGGGCAGCTCCTCCTGCTGCGTCACGGCAAAGATGAAGGCCTTCATGAGCTTGTGGCCCAGCTCGTCGTCGCCACGGCCCATGCAATCGGTGCAGACGGAAATGACGAGTTTGCCCTTGCCGGCGCCGGCACCACAGAAGGCAGCGCCATCCTGCTCGGGATCGGACACGGCAACGGCGCCAGAGGTCGCCACGGTCACGTGCCACTCGGCTTCAGAAACCTTCTCGACCGAGGCCGTGCAGCCCTTCTCCTGCGCCATCTTGGAGATGTTCTTGACGGCCGTCTCGTTGTCGACCGAGGTCACAACAGCGCCCTCGCCGTCGAGTGATTTCAGGGCCTTGAGCGTCTTGACGACGGGCAGCGGGCAGGCATCGCCCATGGCATTGACTTCAATCTTGGTAGACATAGTAAATTCCTTTCGAAAGGGGCCGCCCAGAACAACGGACGGTCGCATAAACGGTTTTCCTTAACGCACAACACGAACGGCAGGACCGCCCGGCACCGCCTCGCACACGCGACCGACAACGGCAGCGATGCAATCCTCGGCATGCAGACGGTGCGCGAGCTCATCCACATCGGCGGCAGGCGCTGCGATGAGCAGGCCGCCCGAGGTCTGCGGATCGTACAGCGCATCCAGCATACCCGGCTCCAGGTCATCGTCGGCCGCCACGCGCGGTCCAAAGAAGTCCTGGTTGCGGTAGACACCGGCAGGGATAATGCCCAGGCGCGCCATGTCGAGCACCTGGTCAAAGAGCGGCACCGCCCCCGACACAAGGCCAATCTGCACACCTGAGCCCTCGGCCATCTCGCACGCGTGCCCGATCAGGCCAAAGCCCGTGATGTCGGTGCAGCCGTGAAGCTCGAGTCCCTCGGCCAGGCGAATCGGGGCCTCGTTGAGGGTACGCATCGAGTCAAACATGGCTGCGGCCTCGTCCTGCTCGATGAGCTCGCCCTTAATGGCCGTGGTGATGATGCCCGAGCCGATCGCCTTGGTCAGCAGCAGAACATCGCCCACGCGTGCGCCGCTGTTGGCGAGCATGTGGTCGAGTGGCACAAAACCGCTCACGGACAGACCGTACTTGGGCTCGTCGTCGTTGATGGTGTGGCCGCCCGCGATAGAGCAGCCCGCCTCGACGCACTTGTCGGCGCCGCCCGCCAGAATCTGGCCGGCAACCTCAACGCCCAGGCAACTGGGTATGCAGAGCAGGTTCATGGCATGGCTCGGCCGCCCGCCCATGGCGTAGATGTCCGACAGCGAGTTGGCCGCGGCAATCTGACCGAACAAATAGGGATCGTCGACCATCGGCGGGAAGAAGTCGATGGACTGCACGAGGCCCAGGTTTTCGCCAACACGGAAGACGCTCGCATCGTCGGAGGTATCGAACCCCACGAGCAGGTTATCGTTATGCACATTGGGTAAGTCGCCCAGGACCTGGGCGAGGGCTCCGGGAGCCAACTTAGCGGCTCAACCAGAGGCAGCGGTCATCTGCGTGAGCTTCACGAGTTCATCAGCCATCGATTCCTCCTCTCATAGGTCAATCAGTTCCTCCCAGTATACGCATGGCGGCGCCGGGAGCGGGCGACTTATCGCAAGCCCCCTACGCGAGCGCCTGTGCGCGAATGGCCGCATCGACCGACGAGTAGCCCAACGGCATGACACCGGTCCACGCAATGGCGCCATCCGTTTTCACCACCGCGGCCTTCGCGGCCGTCGAACCGATGTCGATACCAATGCCAACCTCGGCGTCCACCCCCTCGCATGTGACAAAGGGACTGTCCCTTTGTCACATTATCGACAGACCAAATGGATCCTGCTGGCATCAAAATGCATGCGCAGCGTCTCGCCTGCTTGCGGCAGCTCGTCGAC
>CAKTWE010000106.1 GCA_934630385.1 uncultured Collinsella sp. | reverse complement strand
GGCCTACACGAACGCGCACATCGCGCGTTCGTGTAGGCCGGGGCCGTCCCTCCATCTTCTATGGTGTTGTAGCTAAAAGCTCAGGTCGGCGATGCGCTAACGATGTGCCAACGGGTGAGCCGCCAGGTAAACCTCGGTCAGTTGCGTGCGATCGACATGTGTGTAGACCTGCGTGGTCGATATATCGGCATGCCCCAAGATTTCCTGCAGCACGCGCAGGTCGGCACCCCCCGCGAGCATGTGGGTGGCAAAGGAGTGGCGCAACGTATGGGGATGGAGGCCCACCAGTCCCACCTGACGACCATAGCGCTCGCATATAACGTGGACGCCTTGGCGCGACAGACGACGTCCGTTTTTATTTAAAAAAACCGCCGAGGTCTCGGTTCCGCGAGCATGGGCCGCCAAGAGAGAACGTCCATCACATATATAGTGCGTCAGGGCACGTGCCGCGCTTCCCACCAACGGGGCCAGACGCTCCTTGGAGCCCTTACCGCGAACCAGCACAAAGCCGTCATCGACATGGATATCGCTCACATCGAGCCCCACCAGCTCGCTCACGCGCAAGCCGCACCCATAGAGCACTTCCAAAATGGCGTGGTCGCGCAGCCCCATCTCGCCCTCGGGAAAGTCTTGATCGAGCAGCGCCGAGACATCATCCACGGATAGGTACTCCGGTAAGCGCTCGGCCTTTTTGGGCAGCCGCAACGCTGCCGTCGGATTTTGGGCAACGGCCCCATCTCGCACCAAAAAGGCATGCAGGCCCTTCACGGCCGCAAGTGTACGCTCCACCGAGGCATCAGAATAGCCCCCGTCACGGCGCTCGGCGACAAAGTCTTCCACGACCTGACGGGTAACCTCTTCAAAAGACGCAATGCCTGCCCGTTCCAAAAAAGCACAGTACGTCGTCAAGTCGCGACGATAGGCCGTAATCGTGTTGCGTGCCAAGCCCCGCTCGACCGCGAGATAATCGAGATACTCCCCCGCCGCCACTGCGAGCGACGAGGGAGTAGCTTCGACATATTCCTTATTCGCCGGCACCTTTAATCCGTAGCCATGTTCATGGGCGTCACCAGCAGGCGGTCAACACCCTCGTGCTGGCCAATCGAGGCGCGCACGAATTCACGGAACAGCGGCTGCGGGTTGGTCGGACGGCTCTTGAACTCGGGGTGAGCCTGGGTGGCCACATACCACGGATGCACGTCACGCGGCAGCTCGACCATCTCGACCAGACGCTCGTCGGGCGAAAGACCCGAGATAACCAAACCGGCGTCCTCGAGCTGGTCGCGGAAGGCATTGTTGAACTCAAAGCGATGACGGTGACGCTCGTAGACGAGCTCCTCCCCATACGCCTCGCGAGCGAGGGTGTCGGCGGCAAGCTTGCACGGATAGGCGCCCAGGCGCATGGTGCCGCCCTTCTCGGTCACGTCCTCCTGCGAGCTCATCAGGTCGATGACGCTATACGGACCGTCCGGATCAAACTCAGAGGAGCTGGCGCCGGCAAGGCCAACGACATTGCGGGCGAACTCGCACACGGCGACCTGCATACCCAGGCAAATGCCCAGATACGGAATCTTATGCTCGCGGGCGAACTCGGCTGCGAGGATCTTGCCCTCCAGGGCGCGCTTACCAAAGCCACCGGGAACCAAGATACCCGAGGCATCGCCCAGCACCTCGGACACGTTCTGATCGTCAAGGCTCTCGCCATCGACCAGCTGCACGTCCACGTGACGATCGTAGAACACGCCCGCATGGTGCAGGGCCTCGATAACCGACAGGTAGGCATCGGGCAGCTGCGTATACTTGCCCACGACAGCGATCTTGACCTTGTCGGCGTGGTGGTTGGCATGGTTCTGCTTACGCAGGAACTCATTCCACTCGCTCATGTCGCGCTCACGCGGGTCCAGACCCAAACGCTCGCAAATGCGCAGGTCAAAATCTTGCTCGGCAAGCAGCTGCGGCACGTCGTAGATGCTCGCGCAGTCCTCGTTGGTAAAGACGCAGTCGGTGTCGACGTCGCAGAAGCTTGCGATCTTGCCGCGAATGGCGTCGTCAATATGGTGGTCGGAGCGCAGCACGATGATATCGGGCTGGATGCCAAAGCTGCGGAGCTCCTTAACGGAGTGCTGCGTCGGCTTGGTCTTGACCTCGTGAGCGGCGGCGATATAGGGAACGAGCGATACGTGAATGTAGCAGACGTTCTCGGGACCGGCCTCCTTGCGGTACTGGCGGATAGCCTCCACAAACGGCTGCGACTCGATGTCCCCGATCGTGCCACCCAGCTCGGTGATGACCACGTCGGATCCAGTCTGCTCCTCGATGCGGCGGAACTTGTCCTTAATGGCATTGGTGACGTGCGGGATTACCTGCACGGTGCCACCCAAAAAGTCGCCGCGGCGCTCGCGGGCGATCAGGCTCTTATAGATAGCGCCGGTCGTAAAGTTGGAATCGCGGGTCAGGTTCTCGTCAATAAAGCGCTCGTAGTGGCCCAGGTCCAAGTCGGACTCATAGCCGTCCTCGGTCACGAAGACCTCACCATGCTGGAACGGGCTCATGGTGCCGGGGTCGACGTTCAGATACGGGTCGGCCTTTTGCATCGTTACCTTGTAGCCGCGTGACTTGAGCAGACGGCCCAGTGAGGCCGCGGTAATACCCTTGCCCAGGGACGAAACCACGCCACCGGTTACGAACACATGCTTGGTCATATTGAGTTACCTGCGCTTCCCGTAGAAGTTGTCCATACACATCTTACGGGTCTTCATTGTAATACTCGAACCGCAAGCCGTTCGCATTTTTTCTCGCGCGCGCTCGCATTTCTCAATCTCGAAACAAAACGCCGCCCGTGTGGCCGGACGGCGTTGATTTGACTGAGACTGCACACTGCTATCGATCGGCATCGACGTCCTGCAGCATGTCCTGGACGAGCATACCGTCGCGGACGCCCTTGAGGTACCACTCGCCGTGCGCTGTGAGGCAAATGCCATTTGCAAGCTGGCCACCATCATCGTTGTAGCGCGAAACGACCTCGATGATATCCTCGGACTCCAGGCGCTCGATTGCCGCGCGGGCGCGATACGGCGACACCCCCACGCGCTCGGCGAGCGTTTTGCGCGAGAAGCCATAAAATCCGCCGGCATCTTTGGACTGCTGCGCGATCTCCATCAGCACCAGTACCTCGACACGCTTCATATCGTTGACACTCGCACGACCCTTGCCCGCCATGGCAGCCTCCTCAAACCGAGCACGGGCATCGCCTGCACCGTGCACGACCGGCACACCCCATGATGGCCGGCGACATCCATCATGCGGCATCCCCCGCAAAGGATGAAACAGTTATCGTTATTGTATACCGCACAAATCGCTTATAGGCAGGTAAACGGGCTGTTTTTAGATTTAGCGAGTCCTAGTTGATAAAAGGAGCGCAGCGGATGTATACCCGCTGCGCTCCTTTCAGACCAATTATCTCGATTAGCGGTGGAAGAACCCACGGCGCTCGAACTTGGGCTCGCAGCACACATTGATACCCAGCTTGCGCAGCACCGTCTCATCCGTCGGAGAGATGATCACGCTAAAGAAGGCATCGCAGCCGCGCAGCTGCTCCAGGCCCGAAAGGACGCGGGCGGCCGTTTCGCTCGTAGCCGAGGTGATCGAGAGCGCCATAAGCGTCTCGTCGGTATGCAGGCGCGGGTTTTTGCTGCCCAGGAAATGCGTCTTGAGCTTGCTGATGGGCTCAATCGCCTCGTCGCTGATGACCTCGAGCTCAAGGTCGACGCCCGAAACATGCTTAAGCGCATTCATAATGAGCGAACTTGCGGCGCCCAGGCGCGTGGAGGTCTTACCGGTCACCACGGAGCCATCGGGCATAACCATGGCGCCCACGGGACCACCCGTCAGCTGTTCCCTGGTAAGGGCGGCCGAGCGCGCCGGCGAGTAGTTCTTATCGATACCGGCTTTCTTCATAATGAGCTTGAGGCGGTCGACTTGCTCGTCACCCACGCCGGTGCGGCGCACGTTTTCGACCGCGGCAAAGTAGCGGCGGACGATCTCCATCTTGGAGGCATCGCGGCATGCATCATCATCGGTAATGGCAAAGCCGACCATATTGACGCCCATGTCCGTGGGGCTCTGGTAGGGACTCTCGCCCAGGATTTTCTCCATCAAGGCGTGGACCACCGGGAAGGCCTCGACATCACGGTTGTAGTTGACCGTAGTCTTGTTGTAGGCCTCCAAGTGGAAGGAGTCGATGATGTTGGCATCGTCGAGGTCTGCCGTGGCGGCCTCGTAGGCGATGTTGACCGGATGCGTGAGGGGAAGGTTCCAGACCGGGAAGGTCTCGAACTTGGCGTAGCCGGCAGCGGTGCCGTGTTTGTGCTCGTGGTAGAGCTGCGACAGGCAGGTGGCGAGCTTACCCGAGCCAGGACCCGGCGCGGTGACCACGACGAGCGGACGGGTGGTCTCGACAAACTCGTTCTTGCCGTAGCCGTCGTCAGACACGATCAGATCGACGTCGTGGGGATAGCCCTCGATGGGATAGTGCAGCTTGGCGGGAATGCCGAGCGCGTTCAGGCGATTACGGAAGACGTCAGCGGCAGGCTGGCCCGCATACTGGGTGATGACCACGGCCGCGACAGCAAAACCATTGCCGCGGAACAGGTCGACCAGGCGCAAGACGTCCTCGTCATAGGTAATGCCCAGGTCGCCACGGGCCTTATTCTTCTCGATGTGGTTCGCGTTGATCGCGATGATGACCTCAACGTCATCGGCAATGCTCTTGAGCATGCGGAACTTGCTGTCCGGCTCAAAACCCGGCAGCACGCGACTCGCATGATAGTCGTCAAACAGCTTGCCGCCAAACTCCAAATACAGCTTGCCGCCAAACTGCGAGATGCGCTCCTTAATATGAGCGGCCTGCAGCTCGATATACTTCGCGTTGTCGAAACCCTGGCGCATGTATGGCTCCCGTCCCGTTTCCATTTAATGTCCTAGGCGATTATAGCGGAGCAGACCCTCCCCCACGCACTTCCCCTGCAGCAACAAAGGGAATGTCGCAGGTTGAGCATAAGTCAGCGAATGGGCACCAGTGCGGGCAAGGTGACGTGAAAGAGGATGGCATGGTGCAAAGTAACCTGACACCTTTGCACCAACAAGGGAAACGTCACAGGTTGAGCATAAGTCAGCGAGCGACGTCCAGGACGTACAAGTTGGCATGAAAAAGGCAAGGCATAGACC
>CAKTWE010000105.1 GCA_934630385.1 uncultured Collinsella sp. | reverse complement strand
CGCGCGGCTGCTCTGCCGACGACATCGTGGGTGTCGTGGCCATCACCGCCGTCCAGGCTCAGATGGCTGAGTAGCGGACGTATCCCCTCGGGACCCTACAGGGTAAAGCTCTGAAAACGTCCTCGGACATGTCGGAAGCCCCCGCTGCGCACTACGTGCGGCGGGGGCTTCCTCCGTCCTGCGGAATGTTTTCAGAGCTTTACCCTGTAGGGTCCCTGCTGCTACGTATCAATCAGGGTATCTGGGATAGACAGCGGCTTGACTACGAGCTGGAGCTGAGGATCTGAATGGTTGGGTGCCGTTGTTGGGAGCGCAGGCGTTGCTGGTGACGATCACTTTGGGACTGGAATTTCCGCCTGCTAGCAAAAAGGCCTCCTGAGTCGTTGCTCAGGAGGCCTTTCGTTCAATCGCAATCGAACGCGCTAGTTGTTCGCGGTCAGGCGCTCGACGTCGTGGGCGATCATGTATTCCTCGTCGGTGGGGATGACCATGACCGTGACGGAAGAACCGGCGGCGCTGATGACCTGCGGGCCGTTGCCCACGGCCTCGCGGTTCTTGTTGTTGTCGATGCGCACGCCCAGCCACTCAAAGCAGTCGCAGAAAGCCTTGCGGATCGACCAGTCGTTCTCGCCAATACCCGCGGTAAAGGTGATGGTATCCACGCCCGCCATGGAAGCGATCATGGAGCCGGCCTGCTGCATGGCCTTATAGGCGAACATATCGAAGGCGAGCAGGCAGCGCTCGTCGCCCTCGGAGGCGCGCGTACGGATATCGCGAGCGTCATTGGAGATACCCGAGATGGCAAGCAGACCAGACTGCTTGTTCATCATGTCATCGACTTCCTGGTAGCTGTAGCCGCCCTCGCGCTGCAGGTAGCACACGGTGGCCGGGTCAATGGAACCACAACGGGTGCCCATCATCAGGCCGTCGAGCGGCGTGAGGCCCATCGTGGTATCTCGGCACACGCCGTCCTCGATGGCGGCGAGCGAAGCACCGTTACCCAAATGGCACGAAAGCAGACGGTGGCAGCGCGAGCCCAGGATCTCCTTGGCCATCATCCACTCATAGCGGTGGCTCGTGCCGTGGGCACCGTACTTGCGCACGTGGTACTTGTCGCACACGTCCTTGGGCAGCGCGTAGGTGTAGGCGACCTCGGGCATGGTCATGTGGAACGACGTATCGAAGACGGCCACGTTGGGCAGCTCCGGATACTTCTCGCGGCAATACTCGATTGCTGCAGCCTCGCCGTAATTGTGCAGCGGGGCGAGCGGAGCCACCTCGAGAATCTTAGCCATGACCTCGTCGTCGACGACCGCGGAATCCTTAAAGTGCCAGCCGCCTTGAACAATGCGATGACCAATGCCATCGATCGTAAAGTCGGTCTTCTCGAGCTCCTCGAGCACACGTGCGATAGCCGAACGGTGATCCGGGAAGGGAACCTCCTCGGTTTGCTTGGCGCCACCGTTCTCGGAGTGGCCAAAGATGCCCATGTCCGATCCGATACGCTCGCAGTTGCCCTTGGCGAAAACCTCGCGGGTATCGGTATCCAAAAGCTGATATTTAAGACTTGAGCTGCCGGCGTTGACAACAAGTACGTTCATGAGATTCCTTTGCAGTGCAATACGGTCGACGCAGACCCCTTACGGCGGCCGCATTTTAATAAGAAGTTATCATATCTTAATAAATAGCTATCAGCATATCGCCCAACGAGCGCAAAAGAGGGGCTGAACGACACTTGTTCGTCCAACCCCTCCCCTCTTGCAATTACTTGCCGTTGACGATGCGCTCGACGTCGGAAGCGATCATGAACTCTTCGTCCGTGGGGATGACGAAAATCTTGACCTTGGAATCCTTGGCGGACAGGCACCAAGCGCCGTCGCCACGCAGGGCGTTGCGGGCGTGATCCATCTTGACGCCCATAAAGGCCAGACGGTCGGCCACGCCAGCGCGGACAGCCGGAGCGTGCTCGCCGATGCCGGCGGTAAAGACCAGGGTGTCCATACCGCACATGGAAGTGGCCATCTCGGCAGCCTTGGCGGCAATCTTGTAGACAAACATATCGAAGGCGAGCTGAGCCTCGGGATCGCCAGCGGCGGCGAGCTCCTCGACGTTGCGGCAGTCGTTGGTCTTGCCGCCGGTCACAGCCAAAAGGCCGGACTTCTTGTTCATCATCTCGTCGACCTCGTCGAAGGTGTAGCCGCCCTCGCGCTGCAGGTAGCACACGGTAGCCGGGTCGATGGAGCCGCAGCGGGTGCCCATCATGACGCCGTCGAGCGGGGTGAGGCCCATGGTGGTGTCCATGCACTTACCGTCCTCGATAGCGCACAGGGAAGCGCCGGAACCGATATGGCACACGACGACCTTGCGGGCCTCGCCGTTGGTCATCTCGGCGACCTTCTTGGAAATGTAACGGTAGCTGGTGCCGTGGGCGCCGTACTTACGGATGTGCAGCTTGTCGCAAACATCCTTGGGCAGGGCGTAAGTCTTGGCGACCTCGGGCATGTTGAAGTGGAAAGCGGTGTCGTAGACCGTGACGTTGGGCAGGTCGGGATACTGCTCCAGGCAGTACTCGATAACGTTGGCCTCGGGGTTGTTGTGCAGCGGCGCCAGTGGGGCGACCTCGCGGATCTTAGCGAGGACGTCCTCGTCGACGAGGGAGGAGTCGCCAAAGTACCAACCGCCCTGAACGATACGGTGGCCGATGCCCTCAATCTTGACGCCGTTGGCCTCGAGGTCCTTCAGGACAACCTCGATGGCGACCTTGTGGTCGGGGAACTCAATGTTCTCGGTCACCTTCTTGGAACCGTTGGCAGCGTGGGTGAAGGTACCGCCGGTAAAGCAGACGCGCTCGCAGGAGCCCTTTGCGGACACCTTGTGGGACTTGGTATCGATGACCTGATACTTAAGGGTCGAAGATCCTGCGTTGACGACCAGAACGTTCATGTGTCTCCCTACTAACAGGCGGTGTGGCGCCGCCAGGTTACATACGCTTCAATAATAAACCCAAACGCCCTCGCGCTCGGGTTTATTGCGTTGATATATAAGTTATCGGTGCCTAAATACTCATGGCCTCTGACTTGTAAGACAAAATAGCGCGGGGATATACACCAGGGAAGAAATCTCGAGCGCAACAAGCAATACGACTCGAATGCCCGCAACGCTACCCAGCACAGAGTTGAGCAGATAGAAAAGAACAGCACCCACCGCCACCATCTGGCTTTGAACCGAAATCAGTGAACAGCGCATCGATGAATCGGCAGCATTTTGGAAAACTGAGTATTTGATTGGGGCAAACAACGAGTACGCAACCGTCTGCAGCACATAGAGCACGGGCAGCAAATTAGCCGGAGTAAGGGGGATCAAAAACAGAGCAGTCAGGAAAAGGCGCACGATGCCGCAAATACGCGCAAAACAGCCCTTGTCGACATGAGCAATCACGCTGGGCACAATAAGCCCCATGGAGGCCGAGACAAGGAGCTGGACCGCAATGGTCACGCCAGAAGCGACGGCATTCATTCCGCGGCCTGCAAGCAACAGTGAGAAAAAGTCTTCCAGGGCGACAAAAGCAAATGCCTGAGAACAGTCCATGATGAACGCTGAACGAAGAATGCCATTACACGCAATAGCGGCACCGATCATCTTCGGGCTCATTCCACGCTCAGGTGCCCCCGCAGCGCCCCCTCTTCGCATCTCAGGAATGCAGACAACGACAACCAACGTCAAAACCATTGCGATGATATCTGCCGAAAGACCAATGAGGTATGCACCGACGGACGAAATGAAACCGCCCACACAAGCGGAGATGGCATAAGAGGCATAGAAAACAAATCGCTCAACGACATTTAGTCTTATGAGCTGGTCCTGAGAGACGCTGTCAATGTAAATCGCTTCTATGGATCCGCTCAGACATGCAACGGCAAAACCTTTGAGAGCGAACGCACCGACTAAAAGCAGAGGGGAACGGACGAGAAGCAGGGCGGCGTAGTATCCAAGCATCCCCACGACGCCAACGAGACCGCTTGTCTTTCGTCCAAACCTATCAGCAATATAGCCAGTGGGAACTTCGAGGATGAACTTGCTCACTTGATATGCAATCATCATGCTAGAAATCGCCACCATCGAGAATCCGACGAATTCAAGGTAAACCGTCAAAAAATATAAAATGGTGCTGAAGTTCGACAGAAAAACGAACGTCATATAAAGCAAAACCGTATGGTTTTTCATGCTTCGTCCTCCAAGAGTCAGCAATCTAAATCGGAATCTTGGAAAAGCATGAGGGCAAAGCTGTCAGCCATGTGTTGCAAGGCGTCAATAATCACTTGACGTCTCAAAGCCAATTAATTTCACGAAGCAAGATGACGCAATAGGTGAAGAAATACTGTCTGGTGTCGATCGGTCCAGGCATTTTGTCGATAGCAAAAGTAGATGGGCAAGGCTACGTCACGCGAACCTTCAATGGAGCACTCGCTCACTTCCAATACATCTGATGCGAGAGAAGAGCCAGAAAGACTCAATATCAATCCCCCGGCTTGAAGAAACTCAGTCTGCGCCCTGTTTCCGTATTCGACATCGCGGAAACGGAAATTAACCAGCTGAGCTTCGGGGCTTTGATTGATTGCATTGAGACAGGGTGACAAATTAATGGGAACAGCGAGCCTGCCGCCCAGTAACTCACGAACGGTCATAGCACCCACAGATTGATGACCCGCTGGGCACGAAAGAACCTTGAGCTCCTTTTCACCCAAGTATTTCGAAGAAAGGACACTGTCCCTTGGTTCCTCAAATGAGATGGCCGCATCCGAAATGCCAAGCACAAGCGATTCAAAGCATGTAGCCGTTGGCTGATGCCACACATCAAGGTGAATCTGAGGGTGCGAGCGTTCAAACGAGTCGTACCAGTTTTCGGCAAAAAGGCGCCCCCGCCCATGAAGGCAGGGGGCGTAAAGACGAAAGTGGCCGTCGGGCGAGACGCCGTCGTCCCTCGATTGAGCGTACTTTTTGAGATCGTCGACTTGTGCCAGGATCACGCGTGCACGACGAGCAAATTCTCTGCCCGCCGGAGACAAAACGGCCTCCCCCGCCGATCGGTCGAGCAAAACAATCTGATACTCAGATTCCAACTTTTTGATTGCCGACGAAACGGCCTGCGGACTCACATGAACGGCGCGAGCTGCTTTGCGCACGCCGCCATAGTTCGCTACCGCTTGGAGGTATTCGAGTTGAGAAAGCTGCATAGATTACTCCAAAGGCAGCCAAGTCGACGGGCTACGCG
>CAKTWE010000104.1 GCA_934630385.1 uncultured Collinsella sp. | reverse complement strand
CAGGGTGGCCTAGAGGCGCAGGACTGGACCTTCATGCTCTTTAAGATGTACATGAAGTACTGCCAGCGCCGCGGTTGGAAGGTCACGATTAACGACTGCCCAGCCGCCGAGATCATCGGCATTGATCGCGCGACCTTTACCGTCGAGGGCAAGGATGCCTTTGGCATGCTGCGTGCCGAGGCTGGTGTGCACCGCCTGGTACGTATTAGCCCCACCGATGATAAGAAGCGCCGTCAGACTACGTTTGCCGGCGTCGAGGTCATTCCCGTACTGCCCGATGATATCGACATCGAGATCAACCCCGACGACATCCGCGTGGACGTGTACCACGCGAGCGGGCCGGGCGGTCAGGGCGTCAATACCACCGACTCCGCCGTGCGCGTGACGCATTTTCCCAGCGGCATTGTGGTTACCTGCCAAAACGAGCGCAGCCAGATTCAGAACAAGGCCGCGTGCATGCAGATTCTCAAGGCCCGTCTGTACGAGATCGAGCTCGAGAAGCGTGCCGAGGCGCTCGACGAGATCCGCGGGCCCAAGACCACGATCGGGTTTGGCAACCAGATTCGCAGCTACGTGCTCTACCCGTACCAGATGGTCAAGGACCTGCGTACGGGCGTGGAGACCAGCAACGTCGAGGCCGTCCTCGATGATGGCGACCTGGACCCGTTTGTGATCGGCTACCATCGCTGGGCGACCGGCAACGCCGATGCGGAAAGCCAGAGCGCCTAAACCCATAGGGTTGGCATTAGGCAGATGCGACCAATACGGACTCTGTGCGGGGGTGGTATTTGGTCGGCGAATCGGTAGAATCGAATACAGCAAGAAGTTCAAAGCGCATCCGACGGGGTGCGCTTTTTTGAGGGAGGCAGCATGGCATATCGTCTGGACATCAAGCGCATTCTTTCGATGAACTTCTTTCACGATCTGCCCAAGATCATGTTTGGCTGCGCTCTGGCCGCTATCGCGACGGATCTGTTTTTGATCCCCAACGGCCTTGCTGCCGGCGGTGTTACGGGTCTCGCCACGATTATCCAGGCGGTCGGTGCGTCTCATGGCATTTCGCTTCCCGTCGGTATCCAGACCATCGTGATGAATGCCTTGCTGCTGCTGGTCGTTATGCGCGAGGGCGGCATGTTCTACGTGGTGCAGACGGCGACGGGTTTTGTGCTGCTGGGCTTTTTCACCGACCTGTTCGCTCCGTTTGTGGCACCGCTGGCACATGCCGATCTTATGCTTCCCGCTATGTGGGGCGGCATTATCACGGGCATCGGCTACGGCATGGTGCTGCGCGCCGGTGCCAACACTGGCGGCTCCGACACCATCGGTCAGATTATCTCGCGCAACACATCGCTACCGGTGGGCTCCACCGTCATGGCGATCGATGTTGCCGTGTGCGCGCTGTCGGCCCCAGTCTTTTCGGTCGAAAACGCGCTGTATGCGGGTCTTTCGATGGTCATTAGCGGCTACGTGATTGATGCCGTGGTCGACGGCGGTAACAGGCGCCGTATGGTGCTCATCATCTCGGAGAATTTCCCCGATATCGCGGCCGACATCATGTATGGTCTGGGACGCGGCTGCACCAAGTTTAGGGCGACCGGTATGTACTCGGGTGCTGAGAAGCCGGTGATCATGGTCATTGTGAACCGCCGCGAGCTCAATACGCTCAAGACGATCGTGCGCGAGCGCGATCCTCATGCCATTGTGACGGTCGCCGACGTTACAGAAACCTTCGGCGAGGGATTCAAGGACATTAACGCGTAGGGCCGACTGCGTTCCATCCAAAAGACGTTCACATTGATAAACCGTTTCATCTGCGGGACTGCCTGCTAAATTGCTCAAATAATGATAAAAAGTCTGGTAAAGCCATCAGTTTCCAGCATAATGAATGACGTACGTGCATCGCGGCTGGGTTGGGACGACCTTCTGTGCCGTGCGCATCTTGTCTAAAGAGGATGAAAGGAAGGCACAATGAGCGACGAAGAGCTCAAAAAGGTTGCCAACGAGGTAAGGAAGGGCATCGTCACCGGCGTGCACGCTGCCAAGTCCGGCCATCCGGGCGGTTCGCTCGGCGCTGCCGACATCATGACCTATCTGTACTTTGAGGAAATGAACGTCGACCCGGCCGATCCCCGTAAGACCGATCGCGACCGCTTTGTGCTCTCCAAGGGCCATTGCGCTCCGGGTCTGTACGCCGTGCTCGCCGAGCGCGGGTTCTTCCCCAAGGAGGACCTCGAGACGCTGCGCCATATCGGCAGCCACCTGCAGGGTCACCCCAACATGAACGACACCCCGGGCGTCGATAAGTCCACCGGCTCGCTTGGTCAGGGCATCTCCGCCGCTGTGGGCATGGCGGTTGCCGCCAAGCACTGGGGCGATACTTACCGCACGTACGCCCTGCTGGGCGATGGCGAGAGCGAGGAGGGCCAGGTCTGGGAGGCCGCCATGTTTGCCGGCAACCAGCAGCTCGACAACCTCTGCGTGATCGTCGACCACAACGGCCTGCAGATCGACGGCCCCGTCGAGGAGGTCAACGACCCCATGCCGCTCGCCGACAAGTTCCGCGCCTTTAAGTTCCACGTGGTGGAGCTCGCCGACGGCAACGACTTCGATCAGATCCGCGCCGCCTTTGCCGAGGCTCGCGCTACCAAGGGTCAGCCGACCGCCATTATCGCCGAGACCACGAAGGGCAAGGGCGTTTCCTTTATGGAGAACCAGGTGGGTTGGCACGGTAAGGCCCCCAACGATGAACAGTTTGAGCAGGCCATGGCAGAGCTCACGGCCGCCGGAGAGGAGCTCTAGGATGGCAGACGTCAAGAAAATCGCCACGCGCGTAAGCTACGGCGAGGCCCTCGTCGAGCTCGCTGCCGAGCACGATGACTTTGTGGTCCTCGACGCCGACCTGGCCGCCGCCACGCAGACCGGCAAGTTTAAGGCCGCCTGCCCCGACCGTTTCTTCGATGTGGGCATCGCCGAGAGCAACCTGATGGGTGTTGCCGCTGGTATCGCAACCACCGGCCGCGTTGCCTTCGCGAGCAGCTTTGCCATGTTTGCCGCCGGCCGCGCCTTTGAGCAGGTCCGCAACTCCATCGGCTATCCGCATCTCAACGTTAAGATTGGCGCCACGCACGCTGGTATCTCGGTGGGCGAGGACGGCGCCACGCACCAGTGCTGCGAGGATATCGCCCTGATGCGCGTTATCCCCGGCATGACCGTGGTCGTTCCCGCCGACGACGTGGAGGCTCGCGCCGTGGTCCGCGCCGCCTACGAGTGCGACGGCCCCGTGTACATGCGCTTTGCCCGCCTGGCCTCGCCGGTTATTAACGACCCCGAGACCTACAAGTTCGAGATGGGCCGCGGCATCGTGATGCGCGAGGGCGCCGATGTTACCATCATCGCCTGTGGCCTGATGGTCGGCGAGGCCCTCGAGGCCGCCGAGCAGCTCGCTGCCGAGGGCATCGACGCCGAGGTCATCAACATGCACACCATCAAACCCATCGATGCCGACTTGATCGTCAAGAGCGCCACCAAGACCGGCCACGTCGTGACCGTCGAGGAGCATTCCGTGATCGGCGGCCTGGGCAGCGCCGTCGCCGACGTCCTGTGCGAGCAGTGCCCGACGCCGCTCAAGAAGATCGGCGTCAACGACACCTTCGGCGAGTCCGGCCCGGGTGCCGAGCTCCTGCACAAGTACGGCCTGGACGCCGCCAACATCGTGGCGACCACCAAGGAGTTCTTGGCCTAAGGCATTTTGCGTTGGCCTTACCTTGAGAGCCGTCCCGTATTGGATAATAAATAAGCCGGGGTGCCTTCCATGTGGAGGCACCCCGGCTTTGCGTTTGGAGACGGCAGGGAAAGAAGCTAGAGGAGCTTTAGACTTGGTGTCAGGGCGTCTTTCATGGCCTTGTCCTGCTGTGCCAACTCATCGCTATAGTGGCTATCTTCTGATGCGAGGAAGTCCGAGAGGATTTTGCTGTATGAGACTGTGCCAAGGCTCTGTAGATCCGTGAGCTCGGTCGCCTCCTCTTCTGATACGCTATCGGAATAATAGCTTCTGCCTAAATATTTTTTACTGTGAGCCTCATCTGCGGCGACATAAGACCAACGAGTTCGACCGAGTCGAACGAAGAAGTTGTCACTTAACGGCACTATCGTAATTGCACCGCCGGCAACGTCCCCCATATTGCGATCGGGGTTAGCAGACCCGATGAGCGCGATGACAACTCTGTTGGGGTAGAGCTTTGATCGGACGGTGATTGTGTCTCCGGCGACTCCCACTGTCACCCTGCCATCCCAATACTCGGGCAGGTCGACGCTAAAGGTTTGGGCCTCGATGTGGCGTGCGGCGGCTTTGCGCTGTTCCTCGGCCTGGCGCGCCGCCTCCTCTTCGGCGGCTTTCTTGGCCGCGACGGCGGTGTCGCGGCGGTTCATTGCGGCGTGTTGCAGTGCATCTACGTTGGGCGCGTCCTTGCCCTTGTATGCCATGGCGAGTGTCACGGCGTCGTTGATCTCGTCGTCGGTCACGTCGACAGCATCGATGGGCGTAAAGTCCAAAACCGAATCCTGCTCGGCGAGTTCTGCCAAGTCGATCTTCTCGCCCTTGGCAAAAGCGTCGTCGAGCGTGAGCTCGGCCTTTGTGCAAGGCACCTGGTAGATGGTGCCATCGGCGGCGATGGGGGAGCCTGCCGCCTTGAGCGTGTACTTGCCCTGGATAAGCTTGATACCCGAGCCGTCGGAAGCGACATATTCGACCTTGTCGACCTTCTTTCCGTCGACCGTCTTGCCCTTTACGCGTACCGGCACACGCGAAGCGCCGTTATCGGTGTCCCACCCTTCGGCCTTTACACTTACTACGAGCGCATGCTTGGAATGCGCCGACTCATACTGCTCCCGCTCCTGAACATGCTGTTGATACAGGTGATACGCCAGCCCACCGCCCCCGCCAACAACGATTAGCGCCGCACAGACGATAGCGATCACGAGGCCTTTCTTGGGCTTCTTGCTGGGGGCGGGCGAACCCACAGGTGTCGGTGCAACCGCAGAGTTGGCTACGGGCATAGCCTGTGTCCCGTCAAGCGCGGCCCCACATCCCACGCAAAACTGAGCCTCATCAGCAAGCTCAGCACCACAATAAGGACAAACCATATCAACCTCCAGCAAGCCTAGAGCCATCCATCTAACTCAACTGTAAAACGATAATCCCAACCCAAGTTGCGCAACATTGAGCTTTAAGCGCTGGCAACCAAATGAGATAAAGAGCAAAGGGCCCAATACAGCAAAGTGCAACTCAGCCCTCCCAACTTTGTATATGCAGCACCCCAAGAAAAACGCGGCGACTCCTTAGTAGCC
>CAKTWE010000103.1 GCA_934630385.1 uncultured Collinsella sp. | reverse complement strand
TTCTATGGTGGGCCGTCAGGGGTTCGAACCCTGGACCTTGGGATTAAAAGTCCCCTGCTCTGCCAGCTGAGCTAACGGCCCGCGGGTGGCATTGTACCACGGTCTGGGACTATTCCCAACTCCATTGGCCGTTCTGGAAAATCACAACTTCACGTCCATCAGGCGTAACGCCCGTAATATCGATGTCGTCCGTGCCGATCATAAAATCGACGTGCGTGCTCGAGACGTTAACGCCATGCTCCAGGAGCTCCTCCTTGGACATGTCATACCCACCCTCGATGCACTCAGGGAAGCCAACGCCCAGCGCAAGGTGGCAGCTGGCGTTCTCGTCATAGAGCGTGTCATAGAACAGAACGCCACTTTCACGGATCGGCGTGTTCTTGGAGATAAGCGCGACCTCACCCAGATGAGCGGCACCTTCATCGGTGTCAATAATGCTCGTAAGCGTCGCCTTACCCACGCGGGCATCGTAGTCCACTACGCGGCCCGCCTCGAACTTAATCCAAAAATCGTCAACCTTGTTACCGTGGTGAATGAGCGGCATAGCCGAATACACGATACCGTCGGCACGCATACGATCAGGCGAGGTGAAGACTTCCTCGGTGGGAATGTTGGGGAAGAAGGGGTGCCCATCGGGCGTCTTGCCCTTGCCGCCGGCCCACTCGTGACCTTTCGTCATGCCAATCGTCAGATCGGTTCCATTTGCCGAGGTGTAATGCAAGTAGTCGAAACGATTGTCGTTCAGGAAACGCAGGTTCTTTTCGAATGCGGCGTCATGGAGTTCCCAGTCGCTCTCCAGGTCCTGGCCATCGGCGCGAGCGGTGTGCAGAATCGCATTCCACAGCTTATAGATTGCAACCTCATCGGCGTCTCCCGGGAACACCTCGCGCGCCCAGGCGACGACCGGCGCGCCGGCGATGCACCACGGGTTGATGTTGTAGTCCAGTCCGCGGCGGAAGACCTTGCACTGCGTGTTCCTTGCCTTAGAAGCTGCAGCAGGCTTAGCGGGATCGATGCCCTTCAGAGCCGCAGGGTCCGCGCCCTCGATAAAGATAAAGCAGGCGCCGTCCTGGGCCAACGAATCCAGCTGCATGCGCTTCCACTCGGGCGTCTGCTCAAAATAGCTTTTCTCGACATGCTCGTACGTGAGCCTCGTCACGGCATCATCGGCCCAAATAACCGTCACGTGACCGGCACCGGAGGCATAGGCCTCCGCGACCACCACGCGCGCAAACGGCGCGCACTCGACCGGAGACTGAACGACAACCTCCTGGCCGGGCTTGACGTTTACGCCCTTGCGGACAACCAGGCGCGCATAGTTTTTAATCTTGGGCTCTAGGGCCTTCATGCCCTCCAGAGCCTCTTCGACCGTCAGGGCAGCTCGAATCATGTGCCACTCCATCTATCTATAGAACAGTAAAAAGGCGCGCCGCAAAAACGACGCGCCTTATATCTTAGCGATAAGTATGCATACAAACGCTACTTCTTCTTGGAGTCCTTCTTGTCCTCCTCGGCAGCCGAGCGCTCGATAAGGGCGTTGAGCTTGTTCTCGGACATGCCCTCGGCCTGCGTGCGGTACATGTTGCGCAGGGGACGAATACGAACGAAGTCGTAGATAAAGTCACCCAAAATGACGACGTAGGACAAAACGATGCCGACCATCTGGACGGGGCTGGACACCATGCCAGCGGGAGCGAAGTACAGCGAAGCCCAAATGGCCACGACGATCACCATGCCGATAGTGAGCACGGCCCACCAGATGCGGCGGCGCTTGGTGTAGTCCTCATCCTGCTTGAGAAGGATATTCGACACCGTGTAGATGCGATCCTCCTTGGCGCGCTGCTTAGCCTTGCGGGCGCGCTTCTCCTCTTTAGAGAGGCCCTCGAGGTTCTCGCCCTTCTCGAGCTCTTTGCGGCGTGCCTTAGACGAAGCCGGCACGACACGGACAGAGCTCGCTGCCTGACGGGCGGGCTTGGCGGATGCGGCGGACTTGCGCGCAACCCCGGTAACCTCGTGGGATTGCGTGCGCTTGTTCGTGGCGCTACGGGTACTCACTTATGCGTTCTCCTTCATGCTTGTGAACTGGGAGCCCGTAATGATCTGGAAGGCCTCGCGATAGCGCTCGGACGTGCCATCGATGACCTCGGCGGGCAGGTGCGGGGTCTCCCCCGTCATATCCCAGTTGGCTTTGAGCCAATTGCGGACGAATTGCTTGTCGTAGCTGGGCTGAATCTTGCCCTCCTCGTAGCTGGCGGCAGGCCAGAAACGGCTGGAGTCAGGCGTGAGGCACTCGTCGATCAGCGTGACCTTGCCATCGATGACACCGAACTCGAACTTGGTGTCGGCAATGATGATGCCACGGGTCGCTGCATACTCGGCAGCAGCCTTGTAGATCTTGAGGGAAAGGTCGCGAATCTGCGTGGCAATGTCCTCGCCCACGATCTCGCAGCAACGCTCGAACGAGATGTTCTCGTCGTGGTCACCGATCTCGGCCTTCGTGGACGGCGTGAACAGCGGCTCGGGAAGCTTGGAAGCCTCGGTCAAACCCTCGGGCAGTTGGATGCCGCAGACGGTGCCGTTCTCGTCGTAGGTCTTCTTGCCCGAACCGGTCAGATATCCGCGGACGATGCACTCGATAGGAATCGTCTGGGCCTTCTTGACCAGCATGGCGCGGCCAGCGAGGTAGTCACGATACTCAGCAAACTCCTCGGGGAAATCCGCCGGGTCGATGGAAACGAGGTGGTTGGGAACGATGTCGGCAAACTTATCGAACCAGAATGCCGAGATGCGGTTGAGCACCTCTCCCTTAAACGGAATCTCGTCGGGAAGAATGAAGTCGAACGCAGAAATGCGGTCGGTGGCGACCATCAGCAGGTTTTCACCGGCATCATAGATATCACGAACCTTGCCACGGGAATCCGGACGACGCTCCATCGTTGTCACGTGAGTCACTCCTTACCAAAATACGACAGTAATGCGGGTTCTTTCCCGCATGTTTTCGCAAACTCGGAGCGGCAGGGACGAAACCCCTCCTTCACCGAATAGCGAAAAGCTAGTGCTCCATTGTAGTAGATGCCGCGTCCGCCGTGTGCTCGCGTGGCAGATGAATCGTAAAAGTCGTACCCTTTCCAAGCTCCGACTCCACGGAAATATAGCCATGGTGGCGCTCGACGATTTGCTTGGTCACGGCAAGGCCCACGCCCAGACCGCCCGCCTCGCGGGCGCGGCTGGCGTCGGCACGCCAAAAACGTCCGAAAATACGCGACAGGTCTTCCTTGGCGATACCGATGCCCGTGTCCGAGACCGCAATATCGACGTGTTTACGGTCGCTGAGCACCGACACCACGACCCATCCGCCCTCGGGTGTATAGCGCATGGCGTTACTCATGAGGTTGATGACGCATTGCGTGATCATATCGGGATCGGCCTCGACGACATCGTCATGCCCCTGGGTTTCATCTGCAAAGCGAAGACGAAGGTCACGGTCGGCAAACAGGCGCTCCTGTCCGTTCACAATCGATCGCACGAACGGAACCATATCCACCGGCTCAAGGTTGAGCGGAGCCGTGCTGTTTTCCATGCGCGACAGGTCGAGCATCTGCTGCACCAGACGAGCCAGGCGACGCGTCTCGGAAGCAACGGTCTCCAAATGCTCATCGTCGGTGGGATACACGCCATCCTGCATGGCCTCGACCGTTGCGAGCATGGCCATAAGCGGCGTGCGAAGCTCGTGTGCAACGTCTGAGGTCAGGCGCTTCTCGTGTTTCATATCCTTCTCGAGCGAAGTGGCCATCTCATCGAAGGTCTCACCCAGCTGATCAATCTCGTCGTCACCGCGCAAACCAGTACGAGCGGACAGATCGCCATCGCGAATTTGCTTGGCCGTGCTCGTAATACGATGAATCGGCTTGGTGAGCATGCGCGACACGAGCGATCCGATAACGACCGAAATGCAGATTGCAACAACCGCGGCGAGGGCCATGGCGTTAAAGGTCTTCTCCCTAAATGCAGAATCCGCCTTGGTGAGCAAGGCATCGGAGCCGATGGCCCATAGCTTTACCTGTCCGACATGCTCGCCCGAAGACGTTATGATTTCGACGTTGGCAACGCTATCGGAGTCGGTTGGAGCAGACGAGACCGGGCTATGCGATGCTTTTTTACCGCTCGAGCTGCTCGACGCTGATTCGCTCTCGCGCACATCGGCGGTCGCGCTTGCCGAAGGCCATGAGTCGTCATAAACGACAACGCCTTTCTTGTTGACGACCTGCATACCCAAATCGTCGGACACCAAACTCGATGTCGCGACCGTACGTAGCTCGCCCGCAGTCCAATTGCCGTTTTCCTCATACGACGTCGCAAGCTTTTCGGCAGCGGAATTTGCGATTTCGACGATATTGGAGCGCGTGTAATCCGAAAAGACGGTGCCCCACACAACAGAGACCACGCCCACCAGCACCAATACCGTCATGAGCGATGTCAGAGCAAAAGCAAGTGCCATGCGCGAGGGATAGCTCATCGTTGGCCGTGAATCGGAACGAGGCGTGTTCCAACTAGCCTTGGAACCCGCCTCGCTCTCCTGCTTGTGCTTTTGTCCGATTTCAAAGCGCGCAGGTGTCATATGTGATTTCCCTATTTCTCGTCCGACTTATCGGTCTTGGCCGGAGCCTCGAAGCGATAGCCGACACCGTGGACGGTGTAGAGCCACTTGGGCTTCTTGGGATCATCGCCCAGCTTGGCGCGAAGGTTCTTCACGTGGCTATCGATGGTGCGCTCATAGCCCTCAAAGTCGTACCCAAGCACCTTCTCGACCAGCTCCATACGGTTGTAGACACGGCCGGGATGACGAGCAAGCGTGGTGAGCAGCTTGAACTCGGAAGCCGTCAGATCGACTTCCTTGCCTTCGACCAAGATCTTGTGGCCCGAGATATCGATGACCAGATCGCCGAAGTCGAGTACCTCGACGGCGGGCTCGTCGGCCTGATGGGCACGACGGAACAGGGCGCGTACGCGGGCGACAAGCTCGCGCGGCGAGAACGGCTTAATCAGATAGTCGTCGGCGCCGAGCTCAAGACCGATAATACGGTCCTCGATCTCGCCCTTGGCAGTCAGCATGATGATGGGAACATCCGAGGTATCGCGAATGGTGCGGCAAACGCGCTCGCCGGGGATCTTGGGGAGCATAAGATCGAGCACGACCAAGTCGAACTGATGCTTCTCGAACTCCTCGATCGCGGACTGGCCGTCGCCGACGCCCACAACCCAGTAGCCTTCGCGCTCGAGATAGGCAGCGACGGCGTCACGGATTGCCTTCTCATCCTCGACCAGCAGAATCTTTTTTGCATCTGAAGCCATAACACGGCCCCCCTGTCTCAATTAGCTAAGAACAAGCCCATTTTAACGCACCT
>CAKTWE010000102.1 GCA_934630385.1 uncultured Collinsella sp. | reverse complement strand
TCGGTGTCCTTAGCGCCCATGAGATTGGTGAGGGTGCTTACCATGCGCTCCTGCAGGGCATGGCTTCCTTCTCCGCCAAATGGGATCAGGTCCTCGCCGGGGTCCCAGACGTCGGTGGGTAGGGCGTCGTGGGGGCCCTCTTCGAAGGAGCCGTAGCTGCGCTCGATGATGCCTTCGCAGGGCTCGACGGCAGCGTCCGGGCCGAGGAGTTCGGTTGCGACGAGACTTGCCGTGTCCATGGCTCGGCCTAAGGGCGAAGAGACCACTTTGTCGGGAACGACGTTGTGGGCTTTGAGCCACGCGGCTGCCATCCCGGCTTGCTGACGACCCAGGTCGGTCAACGGAGAATCGCAGCGGCCCTGGACCAGCTTTTTAACGTTGAATTCTGTCTGACCGTGGCGGAGTAGATATAGACGCTTCATGCTCTCCCCTTCTATATAACTTGCTTTATCGGCGCGGCTCTACTCGTGGGTATAGCCTGCGTAGTCTTCGTCGATCGTGATTTTGGCGACCGACTTGGGATATTCCGATTCGACCCGTTGTGCCAGCGTGTGCTTTAAGTCTTCGGCGCTCATCTGCAGATCCGAGGGACGCACGCAGTCAAAGATCACGTTGGTGTGCGTAGGACCCGGCACACAGCGCAGGTCATGAATCGAAAGGCGGCTATCGATCTCCTGGGCTATGGCGTGAATGCGCAGGCGCATGCTCGCCACCTTGGGATCGTCGGTCACGATGGGGTCGTAATGGAGCGTGACAATCATGCCGTCTTCGTTCCTAAATGCCCGCTCGATGTTATCGAGCGTGTCGTGACTTTCCAGCGGGCTGGCCTCGGCCGCCATCTCGGCGTGCGCACTTGCAAACTTCCTGCCCGGACCATAATCGTGAACCATAAGGTCGTGGACGCCCAAAACGCCGGGGTAGCTCATGATCTTGTCTCGAATGTGCTTGACCAGCTTAGGATCGGGCACCTGGCCCAAAAGCGGACTCACCGTATCTTGGATAAGCTCAAAACCGCTCCAGCCAATATAGGCGCCAACGGCAAGGCCGACCCATGCGTCAAGATTGATGTGCGTCATCTGCGAAACAATTGCGCACGCTAACACGGCGCCTGTGGCAAGAACATCGTTCTTAGAATCTTGCGCGGTCACATGCAGCGTCTCGGACTCAATGCGATCGCCGAGCTTTTGGTTGAGGGCCGCCATCCAGAGCTTTACGACCATCGAAAGCACTAGAACCGCCACCAGAGCAAGCGAGAACTCGACAGGCTCGGGGTTGATAATTCGCTCCACCGACGACTTCACCAGCTCAACGCCGATGAGCAGCACGAGTGCCGCCACGACCAGTCCCGAGAGATACTCATAGCGACCGTGGCCGTAAGGATGCTCGGGGTCGGCCGGCTTGCTCGCCAGCTTAAAGCCCAGCACGCTCACGATATTCGAGCTGGCGTCGGACAGGTTGTTCATGGCATCCGCCACAATCGAAACCGATCCCGACAGCACGCCAATTGCACCCTTCGCAGCGCATAGTGCCACATTGGCGAGAATGCACACCATGCCCGTCAACGTACCCACACGTGCACGGTCGCCCTGTGCTCGCTTAATAATCCACTCGACCATCTTTACCTGCCCCCAACGGCCTTACTCGTACACCCATTTGTCCAATAGGTCAGTAGTGTAGACCCTTTACCCCATCGGCACAAAAAAGGCCGCAACCCTTAGGGCTGCGGCCTTGCAAATCGCACTATCGGACAAAAAGCTTAGAGCTTGATGTCGATGTCGACGCCAGCGGGGAGGTCGAGACGCATGAGCGAATCAACGGTGCCCGAGGTGGGGTCGAGGATGTCGATGAGGCGCTTGTGGGTGCGCATCTCGAACTGCTCACGGGAGTCCTTGTTCACGTGCGGCGAGCGGATAACCGTGTACAGGTTGCGCTCGGTGGGCAGGGGGACAGGACCGGAAACGCGAGCGCCGGTCTTCTGAGCGGTCTCGACGATGAGCTTCGCGGACTGATCGACGACCTCGTGATCATAGCCCTTGAGGCGAATGCGGATCTTCTGGGTAGCCAACTTAAACCTCCAAAGAGTGCGAGAGATGTTCTCGCGGATTACGTAACAGGGAGCTCGAACTTAGGCGTTCTTGCTCATGACCTCGTCCACGACGGACTTGGGCGCCGGCTCATAAGAGTCGAACTGCATCGTGTAGGATGCACGGCCCTGGGTCTGGGAGCGAAGGTCGGTAGCGTAACCGAACATCTCGCCCAGCGGCACCTTGGCACGGATGACCTTGCTGTTCTTGCGATCCTCCATGCCCTCGATCTTGCCGCGGCGACCGGAGAGGTTGCCCATAACGTCGCCCATGTACTGCTCGGGGGTCTCGACCTCGACAGCCACAATCGGCTCGAGCAGCTGCGGATCGGACTTCCTGAGGGCGTCCTTGATAGCCATGGAACCGGCGATCTTGAAGGCGGCCTCGGAGGAGTCGACCTCGTGGTAAGAACCGTCGAACAGGGTGACCTTAACATCGAGAACCGGGAAGCCGGCGATAACACCGGTGTTCAGGGCCTCCTGGATGCCCTTGTCGATGGACGGGATGTACTCCTTGGGCACGACGCCGCCGACGATAGCGTTGACGAACTCGTAGCCGAAGCCCTCCTCCATCTTCTCGAGCTTGATGACGGCGTGGCCGTACTGACCGCGACCGCCGGACTGACGGACGAACTTGCCCTCAGCCTTCTCGACGTCGTGACCAGCGGTCTCACGGTAGGCAACCTGGGGCTTACCAACGTTAGCGTCAACCTTGAACTCACGGAGCAGACGGTCGACGATGATCTCGAGGTGCAGCTCGCCCATGCCGGCGATGATGGTCTGGCCGGTCTCGTGGTTGGTGGACACCTGGAAGGTCGGGTCCTCCTCGGCGAGCTTGGTCAGAGCCAGGGACATCTTGTCCTGCTCGGCCTTGGTCTTGGGCTCGATGGCAACGTCGATAACGGGCTTAGCGAACTTGATCTTCTCGAGGACGATCTCCTTGCCCTCGGCGCACAGGGTGTCACCGGTGGTGGAGTTCTTGAAGCCGACGCAAGCGACGATGTCGCCGGCGGCAGCGTCATCACGGTCGATACGCTCGGCGGCGTTCATCTCGAGGATGCGACCGAGACGCTCACGCTGACCGTTGGAAGCGTTGACCACGTAGGAGCCAGACTCGGCACGGCCGGAGTAAACGCGGACGTAGGTGAGCTTACCGACGAACGGGTCGGTCATGATCTTGAAGACCAGGCCGGAGAAGGGCTCGTCGAAGTCAGGATGACGCTGGATCTCCTCGCCGGTGTCCGGATCGGTACCGGTGACGGCCTCGACGTCGAGCGGGCTGGGCAGGTAGTCGACGACAGCGTCGAGCAGCTCCTGGACGCCCTTGTTCTTGTAGGCGGAGCCCACGAAGACGAGGTTGAGCTCGTTGGCCAGAACACCCTTACGCAGAGCAGCCTTGAGCTCCTCGACGGTGAAGTCCTCCTCCATGAGGATCTTCTCCATGAGCTCGTCGTCAAAGCTGGCAGCAGCGTCGAGGAGCTCCTCGCGCTTGGTGGCAGCGATATCAGCGAACTCAGCCGGGATCTCGTCCATCGGCTCGGGGTAGGTCATGCCCTTGTCGTCGGCCTTGAAGTCCCATGCGGTCATGGTGACGAGGTCGATGACGCCCCAGAAGTTGTCCTCGGCGCCCATCGGGACCTGAGCGGCCACGGCGTTGGCGTCGAGACGATCCTTCATGGTCTCGATAGCGTTGAAGAAGTCAGCACCCACGCGGTCATACTTGTTGATGAAGGCGATGCGGGGGACGTTGAAGGTAGAAGCCTGACGCCAAACGGTCTCAGACTGGGGCTGAACGCCGGCAACGGCGTCGAAGACGGCGACAGCGCCATCGAGGACGCGCAGGCAGCGCTCGACCTCGGCGGTGAAGTCAACGTGGCCCGGGGTGTCGATGATCTGGATGCGGTAGTCCTTGCCGTCCTTGTTCCAGAAGCACGTGGTAGCAGCGGAGGTAATGGTTACGCCGCGCTCCTGCTCCTGAACCATCCAGTCCATGGTGGCAGCGCCCTCATGGACCTCACCGATCTTGTGGGTCTTACCGGTGTAGTAAAGAATACGCTCGGTCGTGGTGGTCTTACCGGCATCGATGTGAGCCATGATGCCGATGTTACGGGTATCGGAAAGCTTGTACTTAGGCTTAGCCATGTTAGTTCCTTACCTTAACTTACCAACGATAGTGAGAGAACGCGCGGTTGGCCTCGGCCATCTTGAAGACGTCCTCACGCTTCTTGACGGAAGCGCCCAGGCCGTTGGAGGCGTCGAGGATCTCGTTGGCGAGACGCTCGGCCATGGTCTTCTCCTTGCGAGCGCGGGAGAAGTTGACGATCCAGCGGATACCCAGAGCGGTGGAACGACGGGAGTTGACCTCCATCGGGACCTGATAGGTAGCGCCACCGACACGCTTGGGCTTAACCTCGAGCGTGGGCTTGACGTTGTCCATAGCCTTCTTGAAGGTAGCGAGAGCGTCGCCACCCTCGGACTTCTCGGCAACGATCTCGAAAGCGGTGTAAACGATGCGCTCAGCGGTGGCCTTCTTGCCGTCAAGAAGGACCTTGTTGATGAGCTGAGTCACCAGGCGGTTGTTGTAAACGGCGTCAGGCTGAACCTCACGACGATTAGCTGCTGCACGACGCGGCATGTGAAATCTCCTTAAGTGTCTACCGTGCGGCGCTTAGGCGGCACACGGCGAAAGTATCAAAACGTTATCTGGCTTATTTGGCCTTGGGGCGCTTAGCACCGTACTTGGAACGGGCCTGCATACGGTTCTGGACCGGAGCAGCGTCGTAGGCGCCACGGATGACGTGATAACGGACACCAGGGAGGTCACGGACACGACCGCCGCGGACGAGCACGATGGAGTGCTCCTGCAGGTTGTGGCCCTCACCCGGGATGTAAGCAGTAACTTCGATGCCGTTGACGAGGCGAACACGGGCAACCTTACGAAGAGCCGAGTTCGGCTTCTTGGGGCTCGTGGTGAAGACGCGGGTGCACACGCCGCGCTTCTGGGAGTTGTGCTGCAGAGCAGCGTTCTTGGACTTCTTGGGCACGGAACGACGGCCCTGGCGAACCAGCTGGTTAATAGTAGGCAAAGCGTACTCCTTCTCGAATGATTCCAGCTTTCTGTAAAGTGCAACGGCTTGAATCGAGGGGTCAGCATCCCCCTACGAAACACGCAGTTCGATAGGATACGTGGCGTTAGCTGTGCCGTCAACAGACCACGCCGCCGGGCGTATCCCAAAATTGGCACATTTCCGCAAAGCCTACACAAAAGGAATCCCCTCCTGTGCGCGGGGGCGGATTCCCGGAACGGGCCGCCCGCTGTTTAAGTTTGCTGCTCTACAGTCCTGCGCAAGACGGAAAGCACATTAAGTGCTTTCCTTTGCGT
>CAKTWE010000101.1 GCA_934630385.1 uncultured Collinsella sp. | reverse complement strand
GAGCAGGACAAGGCGCCACACATGGTCGAGGACGTTCTGAAAACTAAGCCCGGCCCCCGCCGGACAGGCCACACTACTCGCAGAGCAGCTTAGCGATCTGGACGGCGTTGGTTGCCGCGCCCTTACGGATTTGATCGCCGCAGCACCAGAAGGTGATGCCGCGCGCAGCCTCGGGGTTCGAAATGTCGCGACGCACGCGACCGACCCAGATCAGGTCCTGGTCGGACGTATCCATCGGCATGGGGAAGCGATCGTGCACATCCTCGGCGCCCATGTCGTCAACCAGCTTGACGCCGGGAGCGGCAGCCAGCGCAGCACGGACCTCCTCGACCGTAATGTCGCGCTCAAACTCGAGCGTAATGCTCTCGGAGTGCGAGCGCAGCACGGGCACGCGCACGCAGGTGCAGTTCACGCGCAGCTCGGGCAGATGCATGATCTTGCGGCCCTCGTTTTGCAGCTTCATTTCCTCGGAGGTAAAGCCTTCCTCCTTGACGCCGCCAATCTGCGGAATCAGGTTACTCGCCAGCTGAGCGGCAAATGCACGCGGCTCGGGAATCTCCTCGCCGCGGCCCAGGGCGGCAAGCTGTGCTTCGAGCTCGGCCATACCGGGGGCACCGGCACCCGAAGCTGCCTGATACGTGGACACGATCATGCGCTTTACGCCGGCGAGCTGATGCAGCGGCCACGTGGGAACCAGGCCGATGATGGTCGCGCAGTTGGGGTTGGCGATAAGGCCGTGATGCCACTTGATATCGTCGGCATTGATCTCGGGCACGACCAGCGGCACTTCGGGATCCATGCGGAAGGCATGGCTGTTGTCGACCACGACGGCGCCACGCTTGACGGCCTCGGGCAGCAGCTCCTTCGCAATATCGTCGCCGGCGGCGCCGAGCACGATGTCGCAGCCTTCAAAGGCCTCGGGGCAAGCTTCCTCAATCACAATCTGCTCGCCGCGGAACTCGACGGTCTTGCCCGCAGAGCGCGCGCTCGCCAGCAGCTTGAGCTTACCGACCGGAAACTCCTGCTCGTTGAGGCACTCGAGCATCTGGGTGCCCACGGCTCCCGTCGCGCCCAAAATAGCAACCGTGTACTGTTTCATGCTTCCCCCTTTAAAGGCTGTGGCTTTTGCCCGCACGCCGAGCAGGCCGATTATTGTTGCCAGTGTATACAAGAACAGGGCGGGCACGAAACCCGCCCCGTCGAAACGAAACCGAAACGAAACGCTCCGCCGTAGATTTTTGAGACATGACCCAAAAATCTACCGAGCAGTCGCTACTTTTTGAGCGCGGCCGGGGCGGGATCGACCGGCACGGGAGCCTCCAGGTCGGAGACCTTCACAATGCCGTTCTCGTCGGAGAAGGCGCGGTAAATGGTCCGAATCGCCAGATCGAAGTCCTTCTCCTCTACGCCGATAATGATGTTGATCTCGTCGCAGCTCTGCGAAATCATACGTACGCTCACGCCGGCCTGACCAAGCATGCCAAACAGATGGCCCGAGATACCTGCGCGGCCGCGAAGGTTACGGCCGACGGTCGCGATGAGCGCCAAACCCTCGACAACCTCGATCTCGAGCGGCTCGACCTCCTGCTGGATGTCACCCACGAGTGAGTACAGCGAATCGTGCACATCCTGCTCCTGCACCACGGCGCCAAAGCGGTCGACGCCGGTGGGCATATGCTCGACGGAAACGTCATAGCGTTCGAACACCGAAAGTGCACGGCGCATAAAGCCGACACGGGGCTTGGTGCGGTCGCGGGCAACGTTGATGGCGACAAAGCCGCGCTTGCCGGTCACGCCGGTAATGATGGGCTCTGCCTCGCCCTCGTCGGCCGTCTCGCTAATGATGGTGCCGGGATCCTGCGGCGCGTTGGTGTTCTTGATGACCAGCGGAATACCAGCCTCGCGCACGGGGAACACAGCCTCCTCGTGCAGGACGCTCGCGCCCATGTACGAAAGCTCGCGCAGCTCCTCGTAGGTAACGCGGGCGATGGGCTGAGCCTCGGGCACAATGCGAGGATCGGCAGAATAGAAGCCCGAAACGTCGGTCCAGTTCTCGTACAGGTCGGCGCCCAGGCACTTGGCCAAGATCGAACCGGAAATATCGCCGCCGCCGCGGTCGAGCAGCTTGATTTGGCCCTCACGCGTCGCGCCGTAGAAACCGGGCATGACAAAGCCACCCTGCTGACCGTACTCCTGCACCAGCTCGGAGGTGCGGTTCATGCTGAGCGTACCGTCGTGATGGAACGCCACGACCGTCGCGGCATCCAGGAACGGCAGGCCTAGGTACTCGGCCATCAGGCGGGCGGTAAAGTACTCGCCACGGCTTACGAGCTCCTCGGTGGAGTAGCCACCGGAGCGAGCACGCTCGGCAAAGGCCGCAAACTCCTCACGGATGGGATAGGTGAGCCCCAGCTCGTCAGCGATATCAAAGTAGCGCTGGCCGATGTCCTCGAGCAGTTCCTCGCACGACACGTGGTACTTGACGTGCGCGTTGACCAAGTAGAGCAGGTCGGTCACCTTGGTGTCGCCCTTAAAGCGGCGACCGCAGGCAGAAACCACCACAAAACGGCGGGCCGGATCGGCATCGACGATGGCCTTGATCTTCTTAAAGTGTTCGGCGTCGGCGACCGACGAGCCGCCAAACTTGGCAATCTTAATCATGGGCTGGAGGTTACCTTTCTAAAAAGCCTCTGCGAACCTATTTTGCGCGCTCTGATACCATGGTTTCACCGATTGGGACCAAGGCATCCGAGGAGCAGTGTTATATGGGAACTTATCATAGTACACGAGGACGCACTTTATCGTGCTCAAGTAAGGTGGCAATCCGTACCGGCATCGCTCCCGACGGGGGTTTGTTTGTCTCGGACGAGCTCGGCACCCAGCAGGTCGATATCAGCTCGCTTGCAGATAAATCGTACTTTGAAATCGCTCAAGATGTGTTGGGAATGTTACTGAATGATTACACGGCCGAAGAAATTTCGGCGTGTGTCGACGAGGCGTACCGCGGCACGTTCGCGAGCGAAGAGGTTACGCCGCTCGTCAAACTCGACGCCGCACCGGGCGCCGACGCCCCGCAAACCTATGTGATGGAGCTCTTTGGCGGCCCCACGAGCGCCTTTAAGGACGTCGCCCTGCAGATGCTCCCCCGTCTGATGGCCCGCACTTCCGCCAAGGACGGCGGCGCCGAGCGCATCATGATCGTCACCGCCACGTCGGGCGACACGGGCAAGGCAGCACTCGCCGGCTTTGCCGACGCCCCGGGCACGGGCATCACCGTCTTTTATCCCGAAGGCAAAGTCAGCCGCGTGCAGAATCTGCAGATGTCCACGCAGGAGGGCGATAACGTCGCCGTCTGCGGCATCCGCGGCAACTTCGACGATGCCCAGAGTGCCGTCAAGCGCATCTTTGCCGATAAGGAGCTTGCCGAGCGCCTGGAAGCCGCCGGCACTGTGCTTTCGAGTGCCAACTCCATCAACGTCGGCCGCCTGGTGCCGCAGGTTGTCTACTACTTTGCCGCCTATGCGCAACTGCTGCGCGCCGGCGCTATCGAGGCTGGCGACGCCGTTGAGTTCTGCGTGCCGACCGGCAACTTTGGCGATATCCTTGCCGGCTACTACGCCAAGTGCATGGGTCTGCCCGTCGCCAAGCTCATCGTCGCGAGCGACAAGAACAACGTGCTCGCTGACTTCCTGACCACCGGTGTCTACGACCGCAACCGTCCGTTCTTCACCACCATCTCGCCGTCGATGGACATCCTTATTAGCTCCAACCTGGAGCGCATGCTCTACTTCCTGTCCGATGGCGACTGCGAGCTTGTTGCCGGCCTTATGGAGCAGCTGGCACAGACTGGTCGCTACGAGGTGCCCGCCGAGCTGCTGGCCAAGATCCAGAGCGTCTTTGGCTGTGGTTGGGCCAGCGAGGACGAGGTCCGCGCTGCCATCAAGAGCTGCTGGGATGCAAACGGCTACGTGATCGACCCGCACACCGCTTGCGGCTATCACGTCTTTGAGCAGGTCGCCCCCGCCGAGGGCGCCAAGGCCCGCGTGCTGCTTTCGACCGCCAGCCCCTACAAGTTCCCGCGCGCCTGCTGCGACGCCCTGGGCCTCGATGTTCCCGAGGATGATTTTGAGGCTATGCATGTGCTCGAGCAGGCCACCAACACGGTCGCCCCGACCCAGCTCGCCGAACTCGAATCCAAACCCGTCCGTTTCGAAGACGTCTGCGACGTCGATGAGATGGCCAGCTACGTCGAGTCTGTAGCAAAACGAATGAGCACCAACTAAACACCTTATTAAGCGCCGGCGAAAGCCGGCGCACCTTCTTTTATCAGATACCCACCGGGATGATGACGAACTGACATGCGGGTCTGCCTGTTTAGTTCGTCACGAGTTCCGCACGAGCCGGAAAGCACTTAATGTGCTTTCCGAGCGAGCCAGGACTGCCCGAGCAGCGAACTAAGCAGGCAGACCGCCCAGGAGATTCCCATGATCAAGATCACCGTCCCAGCAACCAGCGCCAACCTAGGCATCGGCTACGACACCCTCGGCATGGCCGTCAGCCTTTACTCGCACTTCACCTTCGAGCGCGCCGACAAACTTACCATCACGGGCTGCCCCGAGGAGTTCCAAAACGAGAACAACCTGGTCTACGTGAGCTTTGTCGATGCATTGGCCGCATGGGGCGAGCCGGCCTTTCCCGTTGCCATCGACATTCAAACCGATGTGCCCGTCGCTCGCGGCCTGGGCTCCAGCTCCACCTGCGTCGTCGCTGGCATCATGGCAGCCGCCGCGCTGACGGGCCACACCGTCGACCGTGCCGAGCTCGTCCGCATTGCCACCGAGGTCGAGGGCCATCCCGATAACGTCGCCCCTGCCATCCTGGGCGGTGCCGTTTGCTCCTTTACGCCGACTGATTCGCTCCCCCAGTGCCTGCGCTACGAGGTGAGTGATCGCTTGCGTTTTATTACCGTGATTCCGCCCTACGAGGTGCATACGAGCGAGGCGCGCAAGGTTGTGCCGCAGGAGATTCCACTCTCCACCGCCGTATGGCAAATGGGCCGCATCGCCGGCATGACGCGCGGCCTGGAGACCGGCGACCTTGACCTGATTGCCGCCGCCAACGACGACCGCATCCAGGAGCCCTATCGCCGCCGCCTGATTCCCGATTACAACGCTGTGCGCGACACCTGCCTTAACGGCGGCGCCAAGACCATCTGGATTAGCGGTTCGGGCTCGACCCTCATGGCCGTGACCGATGACACCATCGTGGCAAAGTTCCTGCAGGTCAAGCTGCGTGAGCAGTTCCCTAAGTGTGATACGCATATTCTGACGTGCGACACCGAGGGCGCTCAAATCGAGTACCTGTAGACATCCTCCCCATATACCTGTCCGGGACGGTCGGGATGTTCCCTCAAAATCGTCCTCGCGCATGAAGGCCCCTTGTCCTGCTCCTACGGAGCGACGGACA
>CAKTWE010000100.1 GCA_934630385.1 uncultured Collinsella sp. | reverse complement strand
TAGCCGGAAACGCGGATGGTCAGCTGCGGGTACTTCTCGGGGTGAGCCTGAGCGTCGAGCAGCGTCTCACGGTTGAAGACGTTGATGTTCAGGTGGTGGCCACCCTTCTCGGCGTAAGCGTCGAGCATGTGGACCAGGTTATCGGCCTGAGTCTCGGAAACTTCAGATACCTTCATAATGTGTCTCCTTCGATTGATAGGCGCCGGCCGAAACCGGCGCACTAATCAGTAATCGTTATTGTTAGTATAGCACTAACAATAGTTACTCGCCCAGCTGATCAAGGTCGATATCGCCAAAGAACACCTGGTCCTCCTTGCCGAGCGCACCCGGGATGATGGAGAAGGTGTTGGAGATGCCGTCCTGAGCATCGCGGAACGGGAGCTTGGAAACCGAAGACAGCGAAGCGATGGCGCCGTGGCTATCGCGCTTGTGCATGGGGTTAGCACCCGGGGCGAACGGCTGGCCAGCCTTGCGGCCGTCGGGGGTGGAGCCGGTCTTCTTGCCGTACACGACGTTGGAGGTGATGGTCAGAACCGAGGTCGTGGGCACGGAGTTGCGGTAGGTGTCGTTCATGCGGATGTACTCCATGAACTGGTGCACAACGTCGTGAGCGATCTGGTCGACGCGGTCGTCGTCGTTACCGTACTTGGGGAACTCGCCCTCGGTCTCGAAGTCGACGATGATGCCGTTCTCGTCACGGACGGGGTGGACCTTGGCGTACTTGATGGCGGACAAGGAGTCAGCCACAACGGAAAGGCCAGCGATGCCCGTAGCGAACCAACGATGCACGTGCTTGTCGTGCAGAGCCATCTGGATGCGCTCGTAGCAATACTTGTCGTGCATGTAGTGAATGATGTTCAGCGAGTTGACGTACACGCCAGCGAGCCACTTCATCATGTCGTTGTACTTGGCCACAACGTCGTCGTAATCGAGCGTATCGCCATCGACGGCGCGATACTTGGGGCCGACCTGCTTCTTGGAGACCTCGTCAACACCGCCGTTGAGTGCGTACAGCAGGCACTTGGCCAGGTTGGCGCGGGCGCCGAAGAACTGCATCTCCTTGCCAATGCGCATGGAGGACACGCAGCAGGCGATGCCGTAGTCGTCGCCATGGTAGACGCGCATGAGGTCGTCGTTCTCGTACTGAATCGAGGAGCTGGCGACAGAAGTCTTGGCGCAGAACTTCTTGAAGTTCTCGGGCAGACGGGTCGACCACAGAACGGTCATGTTGGGCTCGGGGCTGGTGCCCATGTTCTCGAGCGTGTGCAGGTAGCGGTAGCTCATCTTGGTAACGAGCGTACGGCCGTCAACACCCATGCCACCGATGGACTCGGTGACCCACTGCGGATCGCCGGTAAACAGGGCCTGGTACTCGGGGGTACGGGCAAACTTGACCATGCGGAGCTTCATGATGAAGTGATCCACGAACTCCTGGATCTGCTCCTCGGTGAAGGTACCGTTGGCAAGGTCGCGCTCAGCGTAGATGTCGATGAACGTAGAGGTACGGCCGATGGACATAGCGGCGCCGTTCTGCTCCTTGACGGCAGCGAGGTAGGCGAAGTACATCCACTGGATGGCCTCCTGCGTGTTGGTAGCAGGGTTGGAAATATCGAAACCATAGGTCTCGGCCATCATCTTGAGCTCGCCGAGGGCGCGGATCTGCTCCTGCAGCTCCTCACGATCGCGGATGTTGTCGGCGGTCATGACCGTCGGAGTGGAAGCCTTCTGGGCCTCCTTGTCCTTGATCAGGTAGTCGACGCCGTACAGGGCGACACGACGGTAGTCGCCGATGATGCGGCCGCGGCCATAGCCATCGGGCAGACCGGTGATGATGTGAGCCGAGCGGCAAGCACGCATCTCGGGGGTGTAGACATCGAAGACGCCAGCGTTGTGGGTCTTGCGCTCGAAGGTGTAGCGCTCGACAACGTTCTCGTCGACCTTATAGCCGTGCTGGCTGGCAGCCTGGCAAGCGATGCGGATACCACCGTTGACGTGCAGCGCGCGCTTGAGCGGCTTGTCAGTCTGAAGACCGACGATGGTCTCCTTGTCGCGATGGGCGTTATCGATGTAGCCAGCGGGGTGGCTCACGATACCCGTGACGGTCTTGGTGTCCATATCGAGGACGCCGCCCTGCTCGCGCTCCTTGAGCAGCAGGTCGAGAACCTCGCCCCACAGCTCCTTGGTACGCTCGGTCGGGCCGGCGAGGAACGACTCGTCGCCCTCGTAGGGGGTGTAGTTCTTCTGGATGAAGTCTCGGACGTCAACCTCTCCCGTCCAGATGCCTTCCTTGAAGCCTTCCCATGCCTCCTGCATTGTGTAACCACGCTCCTAGTTACGTGTAATGCGGCGCTCTCTCACACCGCTGCTTATTGAATTCTTGAATTATCGGCTTGCACTACCGGCTTCTTCCGTTCTTCACCACACGTTGGTACAGGGAAAAACGTTTGTCCACCTTGGAACTGCAACCCAAAACCCAAGATTTCACCCGTTTGAGAAGGATAACATAGCCACCCTCTCCATCTGGGCTGTTATATGTTTCTTTTTTTATACCATTAGTGCGTTTTTAACAAATCCGCAGGAAATGCGAGCGCGAACAACTACCGTTCACCGATTTGTTTGGTATTTTTCCTTGCCTTTGTACGACGTTCACTCTAGCTGTTATGCCAGTTTTAGCAGGGTAAAGTGTCCCAGAGACCCCGCAGAAACTGCAGGGCGGCCACGGGATTTCCCCCGGGACCGCCCTGTGGCATGGTTAGTTATTTAGCTTTGATTGCCGCTTGGCATTAGGCGGCTGCGGCGGCCTTGTCGGTCGTTGCCTTGCTGTGGCCCTGACCCTCAAAATGCTTGTAGCACCAGCTGGTGACCAGCGGGGTCAAAATGGCCGTCACGATAGCACATGCTGCGACCTGCGCCGTCGCCGTCGCGAGCACCGCGCCGCCGTACATGGCCTCGTTGACGCTTGCCATGGCAGCAGGCGTGGCCACATTGGCTCCGGCGCAGCTCGAAATGGCCGCACCTGCGACACCCGTACCGCCCGTGAGCTTATCGACCGCGATGACGGGAATTGCAAAGACCACCGAGCAGATCACGCCGAGCAGGATGCCGGGAAGACCACCGTTGATAAGCTGGCCAAAGGTCATGGTCGAGCCCATGGCAAAGAAGACGAGCACGATGATGGCGGAAAGTGCCGGTGCCATCATCTTCTTAAAGCTGGGGAAGAGGTTACCCAGGATAATGCCGACGACGATCGGCAGGATGGCGCCCACGAGCGACCAGCCGATCGGAGCCTGACCGGCAGCGCCGAGCACGATCATCGTGACCGGAGGGCCGACAACCAGCGTGGTGATGGCGACGGCACCACGCTCGGCCTCGTTGCCCATGGTGCCCATCAGTCCAGCGTACATAGCGTTGTTCGCACCCGTGCAAGCGGCCAGCATCACCATGGCCGAGATACCAAACAGGTTGTCGTTGAACACATAAAGGATGAGCAGCGACACGGCAACGACCACGATCTGCTTGACGGCGATGATGATGGCGCCGCGGGCAGCGGCGGCAGGAGCGCTCTTAAACGAAATCGTCGTACCGACGATGAGCAAAAAAGCGCCAACAAGCGGGCCTGCGCCCTGCTGGGTCATGCCGAGCGTAAAGCTGCCGAGCGTTTTGAACAGGTCGGGGAACAGCGTGTTGAGCAGGCAGCCCAACAAAAGCGGCACCAAAATATTGGCACCCGGGATGGAGGACATCTTAAAGAACGGCTCCTTTGCCGCCGGCGCCTCCACCGCAGTCGATTCACTCATATATATCTCCTTTGGATGCATGCGAATCGCAGCCGCACGCGCCTATGTCAGAAAGAAGGCGACAACCCCGAGTCGCCAGGGTCGCCGCCAAACGATCACCGCGGGGTATTACCCGTCCAGGACGATGCCGCCGTCGCAGTCACCGATCTCGCCGTTCACGAAGCTGGCGAGGTCGGAAGCGAAGAAGAGCACCATCTGCGCAGGCTCGCTGGCCTGGGCGGCGCGGCCCAGAGGAATACCGCTGATGATGCGCTGAGAGTTCTCGTCAGAGAGAATCGAGGTCATATCGGTAAGGGTGAGCGACGGGCACACGGCGTTGCAGCGGACGCCAAACTTGCCGCCTTCCTTGGCGACTGCCTTGGTTAGACCGTTAACACCGGCCTTGGAGCTCGCGTAAGCCGCGGTGCCGAGCAGGCCGCCGCCGATCTTGCCAGCAACAGAACTCACGTTGACGATGGTGCCGGCATGTGCCGCCTTAAAGTGCGGGTACACGGCATTCATCATAGTGAAGGTACCGTTGAGGTTGATGTCGATGGTGCGACGCCACTCAGTGTCATCGATCTCGTCGAACTTCTTGGTGCTGATGACGCCAGCGCAGTTGATCAGGATGTTGGTTTGCGGCAGGTCGGTGAAAATCTGCTCGACGGTCTCGCGCGCCTTGGGTGCATCGGCAACATCGAGCTGGTAGAACTTGTTGCCCTCGCCAAGCTCGGCCACCGCGGCCTCGCCCTTAGCAGCGTTCCTTGCGATGAGCGCGACGTGTCCGCCGCCCGCGACGATGCCCTTGGCGATCTCGAGGCCAATGCCCTGAGTGCCGCCCGTGACAATCGCGGTCTTGCCCGTGAAGTCAAATGCCATGACTCCATCCCCCTTTATATAAGGTGTCTCCTTGCGGGAAGTTGGAGCATCGCACGTGGCGATTATATGAGTCCCAGTCGTCATGGTGATGACAACCCCTCGCCTAACCGCGTGCATGATAATTCTTTGAAACGCTACAATTATTGAATGATTTTAAGTCTTTATACGCTCTTTATATTGCCTAGCGACCAAGTAGATTTTTGGGACATGCCTAGAAATCTACCGAATGGGATGGTTGAACGGGGGTATCATCTTTCACCGAAAATAGTTTCTAGTGTTAGGGGTTTTCGGTGGAAGATACCGATTTCCATGAGCTTGGACGTCGGCTCTTAACTGAGTTTGGCAGCATGCATCAGCGCATTTCGCGCTTTGCGGACAAAGCTCTCGGCGGCGAGATGGCCGTCATGCGCGCCCTCATGCTCGCTGGCGGCTCGCTCACGCCGAGCGAACTCGCTGATCGCGCCTGGGTCTCGAGTGCCCGTATCGCCAATATCCTTCGCGCTCTCGAAGCCAAGGGCTGGGTTGAGCGTGAGCACTCAAAGACCGACCGTCGTCGCGTACACGTCACGGTGACCGACAAGGGATTCCATGATCTCGAAATCAAGCGTCGGGAATTCGAGGACCGCACCGCAGCCTTCCTCGAGCAGTTCGGCGAAACAGATACCCAAGAGATGGTGCGCCTTCTAAGACGTGCCAACGAAATTATTGACCGCAACCAAGAAAGGAGAGATGCCGAGTGAGGATTCTCAAGCTCTTTAAAAGACATATTCTGGCACTGTTCGCAGCTATCGTACTTATCGTAATCAGTTGCAACGCCGATCTGGCGCTGCCTACCTATATGAGCGACATCGTCGACGTGGGTGTGCAGCAAGGCGGCATCGCCTCGCCCGTACCTGACACCATCCGCGCCGAATCGCTCGACGACCTCGAACTCTTTATGAGCGCCAAGGACGCCAAGGCTGTGGAGGCCGTGTTTAGCAAGGCAGACAATAACGGCATTCGAACGTACAAGGGCACCGAGGAGGAGCGCAGCGACGGCGGCAAGATTGCCGACATCATGAGCCTGCCCGAGACCGTCGTGCTCGCCTTCAACCAGGGCATCGACGCCGACTCCATGGGCGACATGACCGGCACGTCCAGCGAGAAAGACAGCAACGCTGCCCAGGCCATGCCCACCCCCGAGCAGATGGCGGCGATGACGCCCGAGCAGCTCGCCGAGATGCAGCAGAAGGCCGC
>CAKTWE010000099.1 GCA_934630385.1 uncultured Collinsella sp. | reverse complement strand
GGTTATGGAAAGCGCAGGTCAGTTGGGTAGCTAAACAAGCCCCGTCCCTAGAAGGTTATCTCAGGTTCAGGTGGGCCAGGAGGGCTTCACGATCATTGGGAACGTTATTCACGATAACGGCATCGAGGGCAGCGTTCAGCAGCTGACCCAGCTCGGGCCCTGGCTGAACACCGGCACGAATCAGGTCGCCGCCGTTGATGGCAAGCATCTTGAGCGTATAGGGCTCCCCCGCCTCAAGAAGTTCGTGGGCGAGCGAACGCATCTCCTCAATCGTCTCGACGTAATAGAAGCACGAGGGCGCCTTGCCAAGCGTATCGGCACGCTTAAGGTCCATGAGCTCGTCCATCAGACGCGGAGTATCGACACCTTCGCCCGAAAGCGCGCGCATCATATTGAGCAGGCAGGATCGCTCGGGACGCAGCGGCTTGTCGTGGTATTTGATCAGCAGGCACACATCGCGCACCAAATCGTGCGAGAGCGCCAGGCGATCCATGATGGCGCGCGCCTTCTTGGCGCCGAGCTCGGGATGACCGTAGAAGTGCCCGCTGCCGGCGTGATCGACCGTAAAGCACTCGGGCTTGGAAACGTCGTGCAAAAACGCCGCCCACATAAGGCTCGACGAGGGCGCGATGCCGTCGCACAGCGCCAGTTCCCCTGCCACCGTCAGCACGCGCGCGATGTGCTCGTAGACGTTAAACGCATGATAGACACTGCACTGATCAAACCCGCGACCCGCTGCCAAATCGGGCACGGCGGCGCAGATAAGCTCGGGGTAGCGCAGCATGGCGTCTCCCCCGTGGCCGGTCGAAAGGATACCCTCAAGCTCAATGCCCACACGCTCGCGCGCCACGGCATCGAGCAACGGCGCACATTCGGCCAGAGCCTGTTTGGTCGCGGGTTCAATCATAAAGTCCAGGCGGCAGGCAAAGCGCACCGCACGCAGCATGCGCAGGGCGTCCTCATTAAAACGGCGCTTGGGATCACCGACGGCACGAATCAGCTTGCGGTCCAGATCGCCCTGACCGTCGTAGCGATCGACAAGGCCGCGTTCGGGATGCCACGCCATGGCATTGACGGTAAAATCGCGGCGCGCCAGATCGTCCTCAAGCGAAGCGGCGCGCTCCACACTCTGGGGATGACGACCGTCGGTATAGAAGCCGTCCAGGCGGTAGGTGGTGACCTCAATGCGCTCGCCGTCGCAAATAGCCGTAATGCCACCGAATTTAATGCCTGATTCAACCACGGCGATATCCGCTGCCTCGAGCGCCGCTTTTGACTCCTGCCATAGGCCGCTGCAACACATGTCCACATCGTGGCTGGGACGCCCCATCAGGGCATCACGTACCCAACCGCCTACGTACCAAGCCTCAAGGCCGGCCACCTCGAGCGCACGCAGGACACGGATGGAGGCATCGGTCGGCTGCGTACCGTTGAGCGAAACATTGCACATGCCTATGGCCTCCTGCGACTATCAAATTGGCTATCGATTGCGTCTGCAAGAAGTCTAGCAAGAAACAGCCTCCACTGCACACGCAAGTCCGATAAACAAAAACGCATCCGTCTTGGTCTAAGACGGATGCGAAATTATCGAACTATTCAGGCAAGGTGCCGGAACTAGCAGACCTGGCGAACTTCGATGTTCTTCTTATATTCGTCGACCTTGGCAAAATCGCCCAAACCCGGGCACTCGACCACGTTGGCGCCGGTAGCCATCGAAAGGCGCAGGGCGTCCTCGACGCGCTCGGGGGCGTCGTGCCACACGGACAAGAACGCAGCGAGCGAGGAATCGCCGGCGCAGACGGTCGACAGCAGCTTGACCTCAAAGGTACGGTTGGCAAACCAGATGTGCTCGCCGTTGGAGAAGTACGCACCGGCGCCACCCAGGGTCAACAGCACGTTCTTAGCGCCCTTGGCGTGGAGCTCGGCCATCGCGCCCTTAACGGACTCGTCGTCGCCACCGCTCACCTTAATGCCAAAGATGTCGAGCAGCTCGTCGTCGTTAGGCTTAATGAGGAGCGGCTCCATAGCAATGAGGTCGGCCAGCTGATGGCTCGAGATATCGAGCACGAACTCGGCACCCTTGGCCTTGACACGGCGAAGTACCTCGGCCAGGAAACCCTCGGAGGTGTTGGGGGGCAGCGAGCCGCTGATGACCAGGCAGGTCATGTCGTCGAGTGAATCGATGAGCTCAAACATCTCCTGCTCGTTGGCAGCGTTGATGGCGGCACCAGCGTTGACCATGTTGTACTCGGTGTCGGGACCGGCGTTGAGGAACACGTTGACACGCGTGATGCCGTCAGTCCACACGGGCTTAACGGGCACGCCCAGGGCCTCGGCGCCCTTAACGATGAACTCGCCCGAGAAGCCGGCGAAAAAGCCCAGGATCGTGGTGTCGACGCCGTAGTGGTCGAGCGTAAACGAGACGTTGAGGCCCTTGCCGTTGGGAGTGTAGACCGCGTTACGGGTGCGCGTAACGGTATTGGCGGACAGGCCGTCGCAGGCGATGTTGTAGTCAATGGCGGGATTTGCAGTCAGCGTGTAAATCATGAATGCTCCTTTCACGAAGTAACATGTTGATGAAATTATATTCCACGTAACGACAAAAGGCTATATCCACTCGGCGAACGGTGTGGAACGCGTGAAGTGCGGCACCGAGGTTCGGGTGGGACAAAAAAACGGCGCCCCGATCGAAATCGGGACGCCGCATGCGCACGAATATGTCGCGTATCGATTACTGACGATCGAGCTTGCGGACAGCAACGCGCTTGCTGTACTCGTCAACGTGACCGAAGTCGCCAATGCCCACGGACTCGGCAACATTAGCGCCGGTGGCCATAGCGAGCTTCATGGCCTCCTCGACGTTGTCGCGATCCCTGTACCACTTGTGCAGGAACGCAGCGAGGGTGCAGTCGCCGGCGCAGACGGAAGAGACCAGCTTGATGTTGAACTCACGCTTGGCGTACCAAATGTCCTCGCCGTTAGAGAAGTAGGCGTCGCCGCGGCTACCACGGGTGAGCAGCACGTTCTGAACGCCAGCGTCGTGAGCCATCTTCATGGCAACGCGGACCTCGTCGTCGGTGTCGACCGGCACGCCGAAGATAGCCTTCATCTCGTGATGGTTCGGCTTGATGAGCAGCGGCTTCTTGTGAGCGAGCTCCTTGAGCTTGTCGGAAGACAGGTCCAGGACGACGTCGGCGCCACGGGCCTGAGCGTGCTCCATGACCTGAGCCAGGAAGTCGGGCGTAGCTTTGGGAGGCACGGAACCGGAGACGATCAGGCACTCAAGATCGCCCGCGGTGTCCAGGATGTTGTAGAGCTCCTCCTGGTGCTGCGGCGTAATAGGAGCACCGGGGTTGAGGATGCCGTACTCGTGCTGGCCATCGTTGACGTAGGTGTTGATACGCGTGATGCCGTCGGTCCAGACCGGGCGGCACAGGCAACCCAGGTTCATGACCTCCTCGACGATGAACTTGCCCGTGAAGCCGGCGAAGAAGCCGAGCGCGACGGTGTCGACACCCATCTTCTTAAAGGCGAAGGACACGTCGAGGCCCTTGCCGTTGGCCGTGTAGCTGGCCGAACCGGTGCGGACGTTCTCGTCGGGCTCGAGCGGAGAGCTCGAAACCGTCATGTCGACAGCCGGGTTAGCGGTTAGCGTGTAGAACATTTACAGTACCCCCTGTATATGTGAGGGCCGCGTGGCCGGCCCATTCCAACCACGCGGTTACCTCTGATACCAAATTAACGAGCTGCGGACTCAAGCAGTGCCTTGACCTCGGCGGCGGTGTTGCAGGCGAGTGCCTTTTCGGCGAGCTCGTCGCACTCGGCCTTGGTCCACTGGCTGATGGTCTTGCGGGCGCGCAGGATCGACGGAGCGCTCATCGAGAACTCCTCCAGGCCCCAGCTGATCAGCAGCGGCTCGAGCAGCGGATCGGCAGCGGCCTCGCCGCACATACCGACCATGATGCCGGCCTTCACGCCGCTCTCGATGATGTTCTTGAGCGAGCGGAGCACGGCGGGATAGTACACCTGGTACAGGTTGGAGATGGTGTCGTTGCCACGGTCGGCGCACATGGTGTAGCCGATCAGGTCGTTGGTGCCGATGGAGAAGAAGTCGGCGACCTCGGCCAGACGGTCAGCGAGCAGCGAAGCGGCGGGCGTCTCGACCATAATGCCGACCTCGATGTTCTCGTTGAACTTGCGACCCTCTTCAGTCAGCTCGGCCTTGCACTGCTCGACGAGCTCCTTGACAGCCAAGACCTCCTCGACGCAGGTGACGAGCGGGATCATGATCTTAACGTCACCGAAGGCGCTGGCGCGCAGCAGGGCGCGGAGCTGGACCTTGTACTGGTCGGGATTGGCCAGGCAGTAACGCACGGCGCGGAAGCCCATGAAGGGGTTATCTTCCTTGACCATGTGCAGATACGGAATCTCCTTGTCGCCACCCACATCGAGCGTGCGGATGATGACCGGAGCGCCCTTGAGCGCGCTGGCGACCTTGCGGTACGCGTTGAACTGCTCCTCCTCGGAAGGAAGCTCGGCAGAGTCCATGAACAGGAACTCGGAGCGGAACAGGCCGATAGCCTCGGCGTCGTGATCGAGCGCGTTGGGCACGTCATCAGGGTTACCGATGTTGCAGGCGATGATCTTCTTGATGCCATCGGCAGTCACGGAAGGCTTGCCACGGAAGGCCTCGAGGGCTGCCTTCTCGGCAGCGAAGGCCTCGGCCTTGGCGGTGTAGGCGGCGAGCGTCTCCTCGTCGGGATCGGCCTCGACGATACCCTTACCACCGTCGACGACAACGGTCATGCCGTTGCGCAGCGCGGTGCAGCTGTTGGAAACCGAAAGGACAGCCGGGATCTCGAGGGCGCGCGCGATGATCGCGGAGTGCGACGTGCGGCCGCCGGTCTCGGTGACGATACCGGCAACGTGAGCCTTATCGATCGTGGCGGTCATGGACGGCGTAAGGTCGTGCACGACAACGACGGTGTTCTCGGGAAGGACGGAGAGGTCGACGACCTCCTTGCCCAGCAGCTCGGCCAGAATACCGGTGCGGATGTCGGCGATGTCGGCCGCGCGCAGACGGAACATCTCGTCGTCCATGGACAGGAACATGTTCTCGAACATGGTCGAGGTGTCCATGAGCGCCTGCTCGGCGCAGGTGCCGCCGTCGATGGCGGCGTTGATGGCGTCAGTCATGCCCGGGTCCTGAGCCAGGACAATGTGTCCACTCATGATCTCGGCCTCGGCCTCGCCCACCGTCTCCTTCATGTGGTCGGCCTGAGCCTGGGTCTTCTCGCAGAAGACCGAAAGAGCGGTCTGATAGCGCTCCTTCTCTGCTGCCGAATCAGCAACCTCGTGCGGCTCAAACGTCAAGTCGGGATCGACGGCGACCATGACGGTGCCGATACCGATACCCTCGGATGCGTTGACTCCCTGATACATTCCCATTCCTCTCTCCGTGTCATGTGATAAAGCGTTTTGCCATATCCATGACAAAAGAGCGCAGCTACCTAAAAACAGGTCACTGCGCCCCCAAGTATGAACTTAATTGTTCAACATGCGACCCGTTTGAGTTCTACTCGCCAAGACCGCTCTTGATGAGCTCGATGGCAGCAGCCAGAGCCTCGGCCTCGTCGGCGCCGTCGCACTTGACCTCGACCTCGGTACCGCAGGGGATACCAGCAGCCATGAGGGCCATCGGGGACTTGCCGTTGACCTCCTTCTCGGGGGTGACGACCGTCACGTCACAGGCGTACTTGCCCATGGTGGAAGCGAACAGGCCGGCCGGACGCATGTGCAGACCCTGAGGATTAACGAGGGTAGCCTTCTCAGAAACCATAATTGACTCCTTTTTTGTGTTTAACCCCTGTCGTGCATGCGGCAGGAGTCAGATTCACGACGTTGTTTATATTAACTCACATCAAACGGATTTTCATTGTGTTTCGGACGAATTATTGGACGGATGTCGTTCCTGGGCGTTTGCTTGCCCACAGAGGGCCGGTCGCGGCCTGTGAGATTTCCTGCTCTACAGTCCTGCTCGCACGAAGAGCACATTAAGTG
>CAKTWE010000098.1 GCA_934630385.1 uncultured Collinsella sp. | reverse complement strand
CTCACGGCCTCGATCTGCTCGACGGGGTTGTTGCCGAGGGCGTTGCCGCCGAGGGCGACGACGATGCGGTCGGGCTTGCCAAGAGGCTTAGACATTGCTGGAATCCTTTCTGTAAAAGGCCTACAACCCATTAATAACCCGCGTCCGTGCGATACGCGAGTTTATTAAGGTTTATATTCTCTTTATCGCTCATTTTATTCATTTTGAAAATAGTTGAACGGTGAACGGTCGCTTTTACCCGCCCAGCGTAAAGAAGCCCAGCTCAAGCATATCTACGTCATTTACGTGCAACTTTATTTTAATAGAGCAGGTATTAGACCAGATTATGCAAACTATATCTTTGCTAAACACAAAACGGACAGTGCACTATCTTACTCGCACTATACGAGATTCTATGCACTTCCAAGACGAGTATGCACCTCGACAAAAACAAGGGGCATTTCATCCATCAATAAGAATAACGGTCGCTCTGCGTCATACCGCAAACGCGTAATGGCGGGGCATAGGGTCGGCATATGGCTAAGAAAAATGAAATTCGATATTGTGCTAACGTTTGCAGCATGATACTTTAGCGAAGAACAGTGCGGGCTGGGGCGACAAGCATGTGTCGTGAAGTTTGGGTTCGGCGACCCCGTAGCTGTCTTCTCCTTTATCCGCCAGCGAACCCTTTGAGCGACGGATTGAGGAGGTCCTTACTATGACAAAAATGCTCAAGATCACGCTGAATGGCGAGACGTTTCTCGCCGACATGCTCTGGGACAAGGCTCCCGAAGCATGCAAGCTGTTCGAATCGTCCTGTCCGGTCGAGTCGCGCATCTTCTCGGCCAAGATCTGCGATGCTGAGGTAACCTATCCCGTTTCGGGCCCCATCGCCAACTACGAGCACATCGAGAACCCCGTCTTTCACGAGTCCGCCGGTGCGGTGAGCTGGTATGGCGGATGGTCGTCAATCTGCATCTTCTTTGACGTCTGCGAGCCGTTTGGCACCTGCAATATGTTCGCCCGCATCTGCGAGGCCGACCGCGAGCGCTTTGCCGTTGTTTGCCGCAATGTCTGGAACAACCAGGGCATGTACATCAAAAACGAAATCGTCGAGATCGATGCGAAGGTCTAAAGATGATGGATATCAACACCTTGCTCACGCTCGACCTTGCCGAGTACACCACTGCACTTGAAGCCCTCGCCGATCAAATGATGCTCGAGAAGCCGCGCGACATCGACCTGATGCGCCGCCGCAAGCTCGACACCGGCCGCGAGTTCGCAGTCTGGAACTTCACCGTCGGCTACTGCATGAACGCGGCCGACGCCCTCTCCCTCTTGCGTGCCCAGGCCAACGAAAACGCCAACGACGGCACCGCCGACCTCGCAACGATCAACAACAGCGCCGCGCGCCTGTGCGACTGGTTCTCGGGCGCCTTCGACGTCACCGGCAAAATGGATGACACGACGGCAATCCTCGCCCACAGCCGCGACCTCTACGCCCAGGTCGAGACTCACGAACACTTCGCGGCCCTCACCCGCGCCACCGAGCGCTACCTGGTACAGCTGCAGTTTTGGGTCGATCGCCAGATCCCCTGGCCGGCCATCAGCGACCTGGTCCACGGCTACCGCCTGCGCACCGAAACCGGCGAGACAAGGTAAAACAACCGGATAGCACCAACAAAGTCCCACCACGGAACCCAAAGTAGCAATCAGAGGGCTGGAGACGCCAACAACGGCGTCCCCAGCCCTCTCCATAGTGCTGCGCGTTTCGCGCCAAAGGCGCGAAAAAGCAAAGGGATAGAAGGCGGTAACGACCAAGTCCCCAGCCCTTTCCCAAAGTAACGCGAGTTTTCGCGGCAAAGCCGCGAAACAGCGAAGGGGACGGAATACCCGACCAACTACGTCTTTCATCCGCCCACACAATCCGAGGACGTAGTCGTAGCAGGATCTGAGGGCTGACCTTCGCGGACACTCCGCAGGACGAAAGAACCCCCGCCGCACGTAGTGCGCAGCGGGGGTTCTTTCGTGTCCGAGGACGTCCGCGAAGGTTAGCCCTCAGATCCCGCGGTGGGAGACCTAGGCCTCGTTGTACACCGTCTTGAGCTTCAGCAGGTGAGCGTAGCGGTCCATAGCGGCCTGCTCGTTCTCCTTGAAGAGCTCCTCGGCGCGCTCGGGGAAGGAACGCGTCAGCGAAGCGTAACGGGCCTCGTTCATCAGGAACTCCTGATAGCCGCCCGCGGGCTCCTTGGAATCGAGCGAGAACTTCTTGCCGGCAGCAGCCTCAGGGTTGAAGCGGAAGAGGTTCCAGTAACCGCACTCGACAGCCTTCTTCATCTCGGCCTGGCAGTTCTGCATGCCGCCCTTCTTGATGGAGTGCATCTCGCAGGGGCTGTAGCCGATGATGAGGGACGGGCCGTCGTAGGCCTCGGCCTCGTGGATGGCCTTGAGAGTCTGAGCCGGGTTGGCGCCCATGGCGACCTGCGCCACGTAGACGTAGCCATAGCTCATAGCGATCTCGGCCAGAGACTTCTTCTTGGTCACCTTGCCGGCAGCAGCGAACTGAGCGACCTGGCCCAGGTTCGAGGCCTTGGAGGCCTGACCGCCGGTGTTGGAGTAAACCTCGGTGTCGAAGACGAAGACGTTGACATTGTGGCCGGAAGCCAGGACGTGGTCCAGGCCACCGAAGCCGATGTCGTAGGCCCAACCGTCGCCACCGAAGATCCAGAAGGACTTCTTGGTGAGGTAAGCCTTGTCGGCGAGAATCGCCTTGGAAGCGTCGCAGCCGCACTTCTCGAGCTCGGCAACGTAGGCAGCGGCAGCGGTCTTAGAGGCCTCGGCGTCGTTGACGGAGTCGATCCAAGCCTGACCGGCGGCCTTGAGCTCGTCGGACGGACCGTCGGCGGCGATGATCTCCTGCGTAGCGGCGATCAGCTTCTTCTGAACGGCCTCATAGCCAACGGCCATGCCCAGACCGTGCTCGGCATTGTCCTCGAACAGGGAGTTGTTCCACGCCGGGCCGTGACCGTCCTTGTCCTTGCAGTAAGGAGCGGTGGCAGCGGGGTTGCCCCAAATGGAGGAGCAGCCGGTGGCGTTGGAGATGAACATGCGATCGCCGGCAACCTGGGTCACCAGACGTGCATAGGCGGTCTCGGCGCAGCCGGCGCAGGAGCCGGAGAACTCCAGGTAGGGCTGCTTAAACTGGCTGCCCTTGACGTTGGCCGCGATGAGCTCCTTCTTCTCGGAGACGTTCTCGACCATGTAGTCCCAAACGGGCTGCTGGTCCATCTCCTGCTCGGTGGGAACCATCTCGAGGGCACCCTTGGGGCAGACCTTGACGCAGTTGGTGCAGCCCATGCAGTCGAGCGGGGACACGGCCATGGTGAACTTCATGCCCTTGGCCTTGGGGCCCATAGCGTCGAGCGTGCGGGTAGCCTCGGGCGCGGCGGCAGCCTCGTCCTCGGTCATCGCGAACGGACGGATGGTGGCATGCGGGCACACATAGGCGCACTGGTTGCACTGGATGCACTTGGTCTCGTCCCAGTGGGGAACGACCACGGCGACACCGCGCTTCTCGTATGCGGAGGCGCCCAGCTCAAACTGGCCGTCGGCGCAATCGACGAAGGCGGAAACAGGCAGGCTGTCGCCATCCATGCGATCGATGGGCTCGAGCAGGTTCTTAACCTGCTGGGCGATGGCGGACTTGGTCTCCTCGGAGAGCTCGACGGGAGCGGCATCCTCGGCGGTAGCCCAGTCGGCCGGAACCTCGAACTTACGGAAGGCGGTAGCGCCGGCATCGATGGCCTTATGGTTGGCGTCGACGATGGCCTGGCCCTTCTTCATGTAGGACTTGGTGGCCGCGTCCTTCATGTACTGCAGAGCGTCCTCGGCGGGCAGGACCTTGGCCAGCGCGAAGAAGGCAGACTGGAGCACCGTGTTGGTGCGCTTGCCCATGCCGACCTTGGCGGCCAGGTCGATAGCGTCGATCAGGTAGACGTTGACGTTGTTGTTCGCGATGTAGCGCTTGGCCACGGCGGGCATGTGCTCGGCGAACTCCTCGTCGCTCCACTGGCAGTTGACCAGGAAGGTGCCGCCCGGCTTGACGTCGCGGACCATCTTGAAGCCCTTGACGATGTAGCTGGGATTGTGGCAGGCGACAAAGTCGGCCTTGGTCACGTAGTACGGCGAACGGATCGGGGAATCACCAAAGCGCAGGTGCGAAACGGTGACGCCGCCGGTCTTCTTGGAGTCGTACTGGAAGTAGGCCTGAACGTACTTGTCGGTGTGATCGCCGATGATCTTGATCGAGTTCTTGTTGGCGCCGACGGTACCGTCGCCACCCAGACCCCAGAACTTGCACTCGATGGTGCCGGGGGCCGCGGTGTTGGGCGCATCCTCGGCCTCGGGCAGGCTCAGGTTGGTCACGTCATCGACAATGCCGATGGTGAACTCGCGCTTGGGCTCGTCCTTCTTAAGCTCCTCGAAGACAGCGAACGCGGACGCGGGAGGCGTGTCCTTGCTGCCCAGGCCGTAACGGCCGCCGACGACCTTGATGCCCGTCTTGCCGGCCTCGTAGAGGGCGGAGACGACGTCCTGGTAGAGCGGCTCGCCGATGGAACCCGGCTCCTTGGTGCGGTCCAGAACGGCGATCTTCTTGACGGTCTCGGGGAGAACGTCGACAAAGTGCTTGATGGAGAACGGACGGAACAGGCGAACCTTGACCAGGCCGACCTTCTCGCCGTGAGCGTTGAGGTAGTCGATGACTTCCTCGAGCACGTCGCAGAAGGAGCCCATGCACACGACGACGCGATCGGCATCGGGAGCGCCGTAGTAGTTGAACAGGCCGTAATCGGTGCCGAGCTTCTCGTTGATCTTCTTCATGTAGCCCTCGACGACGGCGGGAAGCTCGTCGTAGACCTTGTTGCAGGCCTCGCGGTTCTGGAAGAAGATGTCGCCGTTCTCGTGGCTACCGCGGGTGTGCGGGTGCTCAGGGTTGAGCGCGTGATCGCGGAAAGCCTGGACGGCGTCCATGTCACACATCTCGGCCAGATCCTTGTAGTCCCACATGGCGACCTTCTGGATCTCGTGGCTGGTGCGGAAGCCGTCGAAGAAGTTAAGGAACGGGGTCTTACCCTCGATGGCGGCAAGGTGAGCCACCGGCGAGAGGTCCATGACCTCCTGGACGTTGCCCTCGGCGAGCATGGCGAAGCCGGTCTGACGGCAGGCCATGACGTCGGAGTGATCGCCAAAGATGTTCAGGGCGTGGGAAGCGACGCAACGCGCGGAGACGTGGAAGACGCCCGGGAGCTGCTCGCCCGCGATCTTGTACATGTTCGGGATCATCAGGAGCAGGCCCTGAGAAGCCGTGTAGGTGGTCGTCAGAGCACCGGCGCCCAGCGAACCGTGAACGGTACCGGCTGCACCCGCCTCGGACTCCATCTCGACGACCTTGACCGGGGTGCCGAAGATGTTCTTGCGACCCTGGGCCGCCCACTGGTCGACATGGTCGGCCATCGGGCTGGACGGCGTAATGGGATAGATTCCCGCTACCTCGGTGTACGCATACGAAACATATGCGGCCGCCTCGTTGCCGTCCATAGACTTAAACTTACGCGCCATATACCCCTCTCCTCTCATATAGGTATACAGGCCCCGGCGATCGCCGGGATGTTGGCGTGATGGGATTTTCGCTGTTGCTTCCATCATCTGGCAGGCAGACTGAGCAGCAGGTACATGGCGTGGAGAGAAGACATGCCGAGGCGAGGAGGGCTGCACGCACTCCACAGGCCCGGCCGCCCGTCTTGCACATGACCGAGCGCCGCAAAGGCCGCATACCGGATGCTCCCGGGCACGCCCCGGCGATGGGAGGCACCCGCAACGGAAATCCGCATGCGGGTTTATTGTACCCCGCCGCCAAGCCATATTTCGGCAAATATAGGCGGGCGGTAAAGGTTTACTTCGGGTGACCGCCAAGGGTCAAAATGAATGCTTCGTCCCCGAGCGGCCGGCTCGAGCACGCTAAGGAGTGTCCCCAGGTGCCGGCAGAGACGATATGAGCAGGACATAAAAACATTGAGAGCCCCTGCTGCATGAAAGA
>CAKTWE010000097.1 GCA_934630385.1 uncultured Collinsella sp. | reverse complement strand
GCGGCAATCTGACGTTCAATTTCAAGGGCGCGACCAGAAGGTCAGCGCCCTTTCATTTCACGTCACCTTGCTCGCTTAGGGGCGTTTTCGCTGTCCGTCCTCTACCTGCGACGTTGCCATGGTGCGTAGTCATTGGGGACGTTCTTAAATGACCAGGTGGCAGTTGGGGACGCTCCTTGCGCAGGTGTTGCATCGTGGGTGCTCGGGAAAATGTGGCCCGGTTTTTGGCTGAATTCCGGGTCGCGGTTTCCGGATGGGGTGGGTTGCGGAAAGTGCGACCCGGATTATTGCTCCAAAACGGGACGCGCTTTCCGCGCGGAAGAATTGTCGCAGCTACGTTGAGCGGCGGCTCCGCTACTCGCCCAGAATCAGCGTCGCGAGCTCTGCTTGGGTGTCCACCACGTAGTCGGCGCCGGCTGCTTCGAGCTCTGCGCGGCCGCGGAAGCCCCAGCTAACGCCCGCGCTCTTGAGGCCGGCATTGTGGCCGGTCAGGACGTCGACATTGGAATCGCCCACATAGAGCGTGGTTGCCGGGTCGGCGCCCAGCTCCTCCATCACATGCAGCGTGACGGGCGCTTCGGGCTTGGGCGGAAACGCATCGATACGGCCCTGGACCAGCGCAAAGCGGTCGGGACCAAAGTACTTCTCGATAAGCGGAGCCGCCGAGACGTGGTCCTTGTTGGTGAGCACGGCAAGCTGCACACCCGCGGCGCGCAGGCGGTCGAGCATCTCGGTCGTGCCGGCATAGGGGGCGGTGTGGTCCTCCTTGTGCTCGCCGTAGTAAGCCCTAAACTCGGCAAGCGTCTGCTCAAACATACGGCCGTCGCCCGCATACTCGGCAGGCATAAAGCGCTCAACCAGCTTGAGCATGCCGTTTCCCACCTTGTAGCGGTACTCGTCAACGGCAAACGTGGGCCAGCCGTGCGTCTCGCAGGTATGGTTGCCGGCGGCCGCCAGGTCCTCGAGCGTGTTGAGGATGGTGCCGTCCAGATCAAAGATCGCATGGGAAAAAGCTGCTGCCATGAAAACTCCCGTCATTGGGTTTCAAAACGCACCTCATAATACTGGGCTTATGCGTTGGGCGTGCTTGGAATCTGAACATCTTCAGGGATGTCTAGCCGCATCGCGCTGACCGTGCGGTTCCGCCCTAGCAAATCCTTGGCAGCTGTTCTCCCACGAGCATGTCGAGGATGCGGGTCGAGCCCCAGCCAGTGCGTACGCGCACGGCGGGTCGAGCGTCCGATCCAAGCGGCAGCACGCGGCCGATAATCGCGGCGTTCTCGCCGTAGCGGGCGGAACGCATGGCGGCTAGAGCCGCATCGGCCTGCTCGGCCGGCACCACGGCGACCATCTTGCCCTCGTTTGCCACCTGCAGCACGTCATAGCCGAGCATCTCGCAAGCCGCCTGCACATCGGGACGCACGGGCACGGCGTCCTCATCGACCTCCATCGCAACGCCGCTGGCCTGCGCAAACTCATTGAGTGTGGATGCAAGGCCGCCGCGCGTGGGGTCGCGGAAACAGCGCGTGTCGGGGGCTGCGGCCAGAACGTCGGCTATCAGGTGGTTGAGCGGCGCGGCATCGCTTTCGATGTCGCTCGAAAATGCCAAGCCCTCGCGTTGGCTCATGATGGCGATGCCGTGGTCGCCGAGTGTACCCGACACCAGGATGACATCGCCGGGCTGGCAGTTTGCGCCACTGAGCGCCACGCCCGCGGGCACTTCGCCTACGCCGGCGGTATTGATGTAGACGCCGTCGGCCCCGCCGCGCTCAACCACTTTGGTGTCGCCGGTGATGATCGCCACGCCCGCCTCGCGCGCCGTTTCGGCCATGGTTTGCACGATCTGACGCAGCTTGTCCATGGGATAGCCCTCTTCGAGGATGAAGCCGCACGACAGGTAGCGCACATTGGCACCCGAGGTCGCGACGTCGTTGACGGTTCCGCATACGGCGAGGCGGCCGATATTGCCGCCGGGGAAGAACTGCGGCGTTACCACAAAGCTGTCAGTCGACATGGCGATTCGCCCGCTTGCGGGCAGCGCGGCGACACCGGCATCGTTGCCCGCAAGCAGCTCGGGCGACCCAAAGGCATCTAGAAAGACCTCATCGATAATGCGCTTCATCATCTGACCGCCGGAGCCGTGGCCCAGCAGGACAGTGCTATCGGTGGCAGTACGGGACATATCGAAAACTCCAATCGCGGGTGGAATTATATGGGTGAGGCGCAGCGTCGACTGGTCCGCCATTCGTTAGAACGGTGGAACCTAATAGTCGCGGTAGCGGTAGTACGCCGCGCAGCTACCTTCGGAGCTCACCATGCAGGGGCCGACGGGGTGTTCGGGCGTACATGCGTGGCCGAACAGCGGGCAGTCGCTCGGCGTGATGGCACCGCGCAGCACGTCGCCGCAGCGGCACCCGCGCGGCTCGACCGTCGGTTCAATGGGCACGTCAAAGCGGGCGCCGGCATCAAAGCGCGCGAATTCGGGTCGGATGGAAAGACCCGAATTGGCAATCGGTCCCAGCCCGCGCCACGTGGCGTCGCATGGCTCAAATACCTGCTCGACCAGCTGGCGCGCTACGGGATTGCCATCTGCATTGACGCCGCGGCGGTAGGCGTTGTCGATCGCCGGCCTGTGCTCGACAATCATCTGGACCAGCATGCAGATGCCCTGCAGAATATCGACCGGCTCAAACCCGGTGACCACGCCGGGGGTATTGAACTCGTCGACCAAAAAGTTAAAGGGCGCCAAACCCGTGATAGTGGCGACGTGGCCTGGCAGGATAAAGCCGTCGATAGTGGTCTCGGGATCGTTGGCGATGGCGCGCAGCGCCGGCGGCGTGGTTTTATGGGCGCAGTAGACCGAGAAGTTCTGTAGCCCGCGTGCATCTGCCTCCAGGATGGCGGCGGCGATGGTGGGAGTGGTGGTCTCAAAGCCCACGCCCATAAAGATGACCGGGCGGTCGGGGTTTTGCTCAGCGATGTCGAGTGCGTCGAGTGGGGAATACACAATGCGGATGTCTCGTCCGGCTGCCTTTTGCGCGGCAAGCGAGGTGGACGATCCGGGCACGCGCATCATGTCGCCAAAGGTGGTGATGATGGCGCCGTCCATGTTGGAAAGCGCGATTGCGTGATCGATGTCGCGGTTGGCGGTGACGCAAACGGGGCACCCCGGGCCGCTTAGCAGTTTGAGTCCCGTCGGCATAATGGAGCGAAAGCCATAGCGGCCAATGCTCACGGTATGCGTACCGCAGACTTCCATAAGGTTGATGCTGCGGTTGCCGACAAGCTCACGGATGCGTTCGATGAGCTCGCGGGCCAGCTTGGAATCGCGAAATGCCGAAAAGTCGATACCGGAGCGAGCCGGCTGTCCGGCCACCACTAGTACGCCTCGGCCGGGTTGCTGGCCAGTTGGTCTTCTTCGGCCAGTTCGGTCATGGTGTTGACCAGGTCGAGCGTATCCTGCGCCTCCTGCTCGTCGACGATCTGGATGCCAAATCCAGCGTGCACCAGAATATAATCGCCTACTTGTGCCGTCGGCACGAGTCGCAGCGACACCGGGCGCTCGATGCCCATCATGTCGACGGTCGCCTTAAGGTCGTCGTCGCGTTTGACCACTTTACCGGGAACGGCAAGGCACATAATGTTCCCCTTTTATACGTTTTGCGCTGGATAGGCGCCTAATTACCCATCAGTTGATGGTAGCGCTCGCGGGAGTCACGAGCAAACGCGTTACACCTGTGAGACGGCGGCGCGCAGGCTGGCAAAACGCCTATCGCGATGCTGTTTGCGCGAGGCGAGCGCGAGCGATGGCGGCCTGACCGTAGGCGATGCAGCCATCGTTGACGGGCACGGAGTGGGGGACCAAGACGGCAAGACCGGCGTCTTTGAGTTCGTGGGTAAGGAGCTGAAGCAAAAGCCGGTTCATGAACACACCGCCCGAGAGCGCGACGGTGTCGAGGCCTTCACGGGCGCAGATCTCGCTTGCGATGCGTGCCGACGCGCGTGCGACGGTGACGTGGAAGTCGAGCGCGAGCCTGCCGGCGGGCACGTCGGCCCTGATTCCCTCCAAAAGCGCCTCAAAAAGCGGTCTGGAGTTCAGAACATGGCAGTCGTCCGGACGGGATGATTCGATTACGGAAAAGCTGGCCATATTGCCGGCGGGGCAGATACTTTCGCTGTCGAGCGCGCGCCAGGCGGCGGCCTCGAGCTCGATGGCGGGTTCACCCTCGTAGGTTGCCTGGCCGCAAATGCCCAGGATCGCGGCTGCGGCATCAAACAGGCGACCCATGCTGCTGGTGCGCGGGCTGTTGATGCCACGTTCGATCATCGTTGCCGTCACGCTACGTGTTTGCTCGTCTAGGCCGCCCAAGAGCCGCTCGGCCCCCGGGTGTTCGAGCAGGCCGAGCTCACTGAGCAGGGCAAAGGCGTTGCGGCGGGCGTCGCGCACGGAGGCCGCCCCGCCGGGGAGCGCCCAGGTGCGCAAATGCGCGGCGCGCTCAAAGCCGCCAAGGCTGGCAACAAGAAACTCGCCGCCCCAAATGGTCCCATCGGTACCGGCGCCGGTACCGTCAAAGGCGATGCCAAGGACATGCGTGTCGGTTGCAAGCTGGCCCGAGGCGATAGCCTCGGCCATTACGCTCGCGATATGCGCATGATGGTGCTGCACCTCGACGAGCGGCAGATTGCATTTTCGTGCCTGCTCGCGCGCCCACTGGCTCGATAGATAGCTGGGGTGCAAATCGCAGGCCAAGGCGGCGGGCGCCAAGTCAAAGAGATCTTCCAAGCGCGTGCGCGCGGCGCTCCAGGCATCGAAGGTCTCGCCGTTTTCAACATCGCCGATATGCTGCGACACAAAACAGGTTGCCTCGCCGTTCGTCCCTTCACGCGTGAGCGCAATCGTGGCCTTTTGTTGTGGCCCGCAGGCGAGCACGCAGGACGGAGCGCCGTCGAGCGCCGGCAACGGCAGCGGCTGGGGTGCATATCCGCGAGCGCGGCGCACGGGCATAACGGCGCCGTCGACCACGCGCACCACGGAGTCGTCGTAGCGCGAGAGAATCGCGCGGTCGTTGCCGAGCAGCGCGTCGGCAATGCCGGCGGCAACGAGGCGCTCCCAGGCAAGATCGTCATCGGTCTCGATGGGCTCTTCGCTCAGGTTTCCGCTGGTCATGACGAGCGCGTGCATACCGCGGGCTTCTGCCGCGGCAAGCAACAGATGCTGAAGCGGGGTGTAGGGGAGCATAACACCGAGCTCTGGAAGGTCGTGCGCGACGGACGGCGCGAGCGCGAGGGCGTCGGGGGAGCCGCCGCTCTCGCAAGCAGCACGTCGGCGCAGCAGCACAATGGGGCGAATGCTGCCGGCCAGCAAGCCGCGTGCAACGTCGTTGACATGGCACAGGCGTTCAGCGTCGGCAAGGTCGCGTACCATAACGGCAAGCGGTTTGTTGCTGCGGCGTTTGCGGCGGCGAAGCTCGGCTACCGCCTGCTCGTTGGAAGCGTCGCATGCCAAGTGAAATCCGCCCAGACCCTTGATGGCGACGATACCGCCGCTGGCCAGCAGCTCGACGCAGCGCTCGATGATAGCGTCGCTGGCCTCGCGCGTGGTGCCGACGGCCGGTGTCGCGGACGAATTCCCGCACGCATCGCCGTTCACAGCCTCGCGCCAAGTAATATGCGGCCCGCAATCAAAGCAGGCATCGGGCTGCGCGTGAAAACGCCGGTCGAGTGGGTCGGCATACTCCGCGGCGCACTTGGGACACATGGGAAAACAATCCATCGACGTGGCCGCTCGGTCATAAGGCAGCGATCGGATGATGGTAAAGCGTGGGCCGCAGTTAGTGCAGTTGATAAAGGGGTAGTGATAGCGCCGATCGGCGGGGTTGAACAACTCGCGCAGACAATCATCGCAGGTGGCGATATCGGGCGAGACGAGCGTCGTGTGCGCGGTCTGGTCCTGCGATGCCACAATACGAAAGCCCTGCTCATCGGCAGCGCTCCAGCCGCCAGGCTTCAAATCCGCAATATCGACTCGCTCAACGCGAGCCGCCGCGGGCGCATGCTCAGAAAGAGCAGCGACAAATCCGTCAACCGCCTCGGCACGGGCGTGCGCCTCGATATGCACGCCGTCGCCCGCGTTGAGCACCCATCCGCAAATGCCATGCGCCATGGCCTCGCGATA
>CAKTWE010000096.1 GCA_934630385.1 uncultured Collinsella sp. | reverse complement strand
GGGTGTGACCGAGATCCTTGACCGCGAAGGGGATAGCGCCCTCGGTAATACCGATGCAGCCCATGAACAGCGCGGAGATGCCCATCTGACGGTCGGCGTCATCGAACTTGTTCTTGGCGATGAGCGCAGCGAGGCCACAGGCGATCGGGGGAACGGCGACGGCGACGCGGAACATACCATTAGGACCGTAGATACCGGAGGCCATGATGGCCATGGTGAAGGTCGAGGCGGTCTTGTTGATGGGGCCACCCATATCGAAGGCGGTCATAACGCCAATGACCAGACCCAGGACAACCGCGGAACCGCCTTGCAGACTGCCGAGCACGCCGGTAAGCCAGTCCATCACAAAGCCAAGCGGCGTGGCCAGGATGTAGATATAGGCCATACCCAGGACAAGCGAGGTCAGAATCGGGATGATCAGGATGGGCATGATGGTCTGGATGGTGTTGTTGACCTTCCAGGTCTTCATCCAGCGGACAAAGTAGCCGCAGATAACCGCCATGATCATGGCGCCCAAGAAGCCGGTCGAAACGCTGTTGCCGTTAGGGGTGTTAAGACTCACCATCAGCGGATTCGTAACCTCCATGCCGTTGGCGCCGGCGGTACCGGATGCCAGCGAGAAGGCGAGAAACACGCCGCCGATAACGACGATGGGGATAAAATAGGAAACGCCGGTATTGAATGCATTGAGCAGCGTCTTACCAGGATCGGCAAAGATAGACTGCTTGGACGCCGGTGTCGGGGCCTGCGGGGCAGCGGAGACGGCCTTCTTCTCTGCCTTGGCCTCGGCCTTGGGCGCGTCAACGGCGCCACCCGTCGCCTTGATGATCTCAACGGCCTGGTCGATGATCTTCACCGGATCGGCGATTACATCCGAGGTGCCGACCTTCAGGAACTTGCCCTCGGCCATCTTCTGCTCAAAACGATCCTCGTTCTCGACACCCACGTCGACGGACTCGAGCACCAGGTCGGCGGAATCCACGTCTTCCTGCGTCAGCTCGTTCTCGATACCCAGGCCACCCTGAGCCTCGACTTTGCACTCGATGCCACGGGCGGCGCATTCATCCTGAATCGCCTTCTGGGCCATATACGTGTGGGCAATACCCACGGTACAGGCGGCAACGCCTACGATCTTCATTGCTTCCCTCTTTTCATAGAGTTGCGTGCGCAAGACACCGTTTGCGGAGGCCTCCGGAGCATCCCCTGCCGTTTGGACTTGCTGTCTTTTCGACAAGACCAATATAGGTGCTCGTTTTTCTTATTGCCAGCTTATTTCGGTAAACGCGCAGGTCAGAGCGTTGGTTATGCTATTTGGTTATGCGTTTAACCAAAAATGAATCCTGCGATTTTACCCTCGATTTCAAAAGTCAAGAAGTATTTGATTTTCTCGGTAGACGGCAGATGCGCATGCCGGTCACAAATTTCGACCCCACCCGTATACCGCATTTGTTGCATACTCATATGAAAGGAAAAAGTCGCTCACCGAAGCGCATCCCTCACCAAGACTCAAGGTCATCATGTTGGAAAATGCTCATCTGTCGGAAGGAGTCGCTGTGGCAAAACAGCGCGTTACGATCGCAGACGTCGCTCGAGAGGCGGGAACCTCGACGGCAAGCATCTCGTATTACCTCAACGACAAACGAGAAAAGCTTAGCGAGAAGACGCAGGCAAAGATTGCGCGCGTCATCAAGGAACTCGGATACGTTCCCAACGCCCAAGCGCAAACGCTCACCGGCAAGCAGACCCACGTCATCGCCATCATCATTTTGGATAACACCAACAAGTGGGCGGGCCTCGTCCTCAACGGCATGGAACAAGTCATGCTCCCCGCGGGCTACCAGACGGTCGTTTGCACGAGCAACTTTAACCCCGAGACCGAGCTCATGTATGTCGACAAAATGCTCTCGCTGGGCGTCGATGGTTTTATCATCCAGCCCACGGCAAATTTCAAGGCCGTCCACGACCGCATCAAGCGCGCCGGCAAGCCCGTCGTCTTTTTTGACGCGGCCATCTACAGCCCAGGCACCAGCTGGATCAAAACCAACCTCTACGACGGCGTGTACAATGCCACGCAGGCGCTTCTCGATGCCGGCTACGAGGACTTTTTCTCCATTGCTGCCAATATGACCGAAATGCGCACCCGCATGGAACGTTTTCAGGGATATGCCGAGGCATTGGCCGCGAATGGGCAGCTCTACAAAGCCATCCCCATCGATCACAACAAGCCGTCAATCAGCGAGCTCACCGAATACTTTAAATACAAGCTCAACCCCGCCAAGCGAACCCTTATCTTCGTGCAAAATCAGTGGGCACTCCCCCGTGTCTACAAGGCCCTCCAGCCCATGGCCCATCTACTTCCGCAGCAAATCGGCCTTTTGGGACTCAACTGCGAAGACTGGACCAACCTCACCACGCCGACCGTCTCCACGATCATCGAGCCCGTCGACCAGGAAGGCAGAGAGGCGGCCGAGATGCTCCTCGCCCTACTTGACGGCAGCAGCGAACCCGGCGAGCAGCGCATTCTCGAGTGCAAGCTCAACTGGCTCGACTCCACCTCGATCTAGCCATACGTCAAATATGAGGCAAATGAATCCGTAGCGTTTGTCCCAAATCTTAAGTATTTGTTCGACAGAACGGCCCCTGTCGGCTCCTGCTAGACTGGTAGATTCCCAGTCGTCCATCCAGGAGCCTCAATGTCGCGCAAGTCCGCCTACAAGCAAGTACTTTCCATCGGCACCGCCGTGGTGCTTGGGTTTGCGCTGTTCACAGGGTCGCTCGACGGAGCGCCCAAGCTGTTGTCGCCGCAAAGCGATGAGCAAGCGGCGGCCCTGGCCGAAAAACAAAACGAGAGTCCCAGCCGCACCGACGACGAGGCGGACCTGGTTGCCCGGCTCGAATCAGGAACAGCGAGCTCCTCGGACTCTCAAAATAGCCAAGACTCTGGCGACGGCTCCGAATCCACCGCGACCGACACCGGTGACGACGCTTCCACAGACAGCGCCGCCACCCCCATCGACGAGGTCGAAAACCCCGACCTCAACCGCGCCCGCGGCGTATATCTCAGCAGCATTCCCGACTACGCCGGCAACCCCTATGTCGCCCTGCGCGCCGACAGCACGCACCCGCTCGGCACGCCGTCGTTCACGCTCGATGAATACGAGCGCGCCACCGAAGAGGGCTGCTTTAAGAAGTTCTCCAAGCTCGATAGCCTGGGCCGCACCCGCAAGGCACTCGCCTGCGTGGGTCCCGAATCGCTCGGCCAAGGCGAGCGCGGCGATATCTCGCGCATCCACCCCGCCGGATGGCACCAGCAACGCTACAACTTTATTCCGGGCCAGAGCCTCTACAACCGCTGCCACCTTATCGCCTGGTCGCTCTGCGGCGAAAACGCCAACCGCAAGAATCTCCTCACCGGCACGCGTTATCTCAACGAGACGGGCATGCTGCCGTTTGAGGAGCAAATTCTTAACTACATCCACGACACGGGCAACCATGTTCTCTATCGCGTCACGCCCATGTACAACGAGGAGGAACTTGTCTGCCGCGGCGTGCGCCTCGAGGCGCAATCGGTCGAGGACCACGGCAAGACCCTCTGCTTCCACGTATATTGCTACAACCTGCAGCCGCACGTGCAGATCGACTACGCCACCGGCCGCAATCAGGCCTCGGGGGACTAGGGCCGAACCGCGACAAGAACCGATTTGCAACCTCACCGGGAATCAAAAAGGGCCGCCCCGGATTCCCCAGAGCGGCCCTTGCATCGGCACGTATGTTACAGGCAATGCCCCACGCTACTTGGCGCGGCCCTCCTCATAGCGCTCGACCAGCTTGGCCTGAACGTCATAGGGAACCTGCTCGTAGCCAGCGGGCCTCATGGTAAAGTCACCCGTGCCGCGCGTGATAGAGCGCAGGCGCGTCGAGTAATCCGTCAGCTCGGCCAGCGGCGCCTGGGCAATAACCACGGTATCGCCGCGCTCATCGGTCTCCATGCCCGTCACGCGACCGCGCGATGCCGAGATGTCGCCCATCACGGCGCCGGCATAGCTCTCGGGGATCGTCACCGTGATTTCCTCGATGGGCTCCAGCACCACCGGGTCGGCATCGGCGCATGCCTTGCGCAGGCCGATGCGTGCCGCCGCGCGAAACGCCATCTCGTTGGAGTCGACGCTGTGATACGAACCGTCGTACACAGCCACGCGAATGCCCGTGAGCGGGTAGCCGGCAATGATGCCGTCCTTCATGGTCTCCTGGACGCCCTTATCCACGGCGGGAATCAGCGAGCGCGGAATGCGGCCGCCCACGACCTCGTCCACAAACTCATAGCCATCGCTCGTGCCGTCGGGCCCAATGAGCGGCTCAACGCGCAGCCAGCAGTCGCCATACTGACCGGCACCGCCAGTCTGCTTTTTGTGGCGGCCCTGAGCACTTGCCGTGCGGCGGATGGTCTCGCGATACGGAATGCGGATCGGCACGCTCTTGGCCACGACCTTGGTACGGTCCTCCAAACGGTTGAGCAGCACCGAAACCTGCGCCTCACCCACGGCGGAGATGATAGTCTGGCCCGTCTCCTCGTCACGATCGATACTCATGGTCGGATCGGCCTTGCACGCCTTCTCGATAAACGTGTAGAGCTTCTCCTCGTCGCCGCGGTTCTCGGCCTCGATGGCAATGCGGTACTGCGAGTTGGGGAACTTAAACGCCGCTGCCTCGACCTTACCGGTAATGGAGAGCGTGTCACCCGTCTCTGCCGCCAACTTTGGCGCCACGATAATGTCGCCGGCATAGGCGTGACCGACCTCGGTCATGTCGCGGCCGCACATCACATACAGGTGAGCCAGACGATCGCTCTTGCGGGTACGCGCGTTGACCAGCTCAAGGCCCGGCTCAAGCGTGCCCGTCAGTACCTTGATAAAGCTGATGCGGCCCTGCTGCGGATCGGCCAGCGTCTTAAACACAAACGCCACCGGGCGGTCATCGTCGCTCGAAATCTTGAGCGAATCGCCGTCGATGAGCGGCATCTCGCCATAGTCGGTCGGTGCCGGGAAGTACGTTGCGATGTCGTCCATCAGTGAGTTGACGCCCTGCTCCTTAATGCAATCGCCCGCAAAGACCGGCACAAAGATGCGCTCGGCGATCGCCTTCGACAGCAGGCCTTCAAGCTCCTCCTGCGTCAGCGTCTCCTCGCCTTCCAAGTACTTCATCATCAGCTCGTCGTCAGCCTCGGCCACCAGCTCGCACAGATGGTCATGGGCCTCCTCAGCCTGGACACGATACTCCTCGGGAATCTCCGACTCAACGGCTTCGGTGCCGTTGCAATGGCGCGCCTTCATGCGCACCAGGTCGATAATGCCGTCAAAGTCCTCGCCCTCGCCCCAGGGAAGGGTCACGGCGCCCAGGCGCGTGCCAAAGCGCTCCTGCAGCAAGTCCATTGTGGTCGTAAAGCTGGCCTCGGAGCGCGACAGGCGGTTCACGAACACCGCACGCGCCAGGCGCAGGTCCTCCGCCGCATACCAGAGCTTAACCGTCGTAGGCTGCGGGCCGGCCTCGGCGTCGACCACAAACAGAGCCGTTTCGCAGACGCTCATCGCGGCAAAGGCGTCCCCGATAAAATCGGGGTAGCACGGAGCATCGAGCACGTTGATGCGGGCGCCCTTCCAGTCGATCGGCGCGATGGTCGTCGAGATGGAGAATGAACGCTTGACCTCTTCGGGGTCATAGTCGAGCGTGGGCTTGGTGCCGTCGTGGCCGCCCAGGCGGGCGGTCTTGCCGGAAAGGTGGAGCATGGCCTCGGCGAGTGAAGTCTTGCCCACCCCGCCTTGGCCTACGAGCACCACGTTCCTTACATTGCCGGTCTTGGGAGCACCCATGATGACCTCCTTGCAGGGCCGCGCGCAATGCGCGACGCCAACGGGGAGAGTTCGCGGTCGGTGCCGTCCCGGGAGCAGCATGGTCGGCAGCCGAGCCGACTCACCCTCCAAATGTCCTATGCCACCACCCTACCCTCACGGACGGCTGTCCATGCATACCTTTCGGCACACGTATGAATACAGGCGGCGAGAGGAAGAGACAAGCTTGTGGGGCAATTATTGAACCCCGTCGATGTAAACAAAAAGCCGCCACAGACCGTAAGACCTGTGGCGGCTTCGCCTCAATTAATAGTTGAGTAAATAGCCGAGCCTACCCCTCGATACGGCTCAAGAACTCACGCGTGCGCCGCTCGCGCGGATGGTCGATGACCTGCTCGGCAGGACCCTCCTCGACAATACGACCGCCATCCATAAAGACCACGCGGTCGGCAACAT
>CAKTWE010000095.1 GCA_934630385.1 uncultured Collinsella sp. | reverse complement strand
CCCGCACGCTGTGGGGCGACGCTTTTAAGCGTCTTCGTAAGAACAAGCTCGCCGTTATCGGTGTCTGCTGGATCATCATCGTCGTTTTGGTTGCCCTGACCGCCGATTTGTGGGCTAAGCCCTGGCTCGGTTCGCCGACGGCTTCCGACTCGACCACCATGGCCGAGACGTCGCTGCTGGCTCCGTGTGCAGAGCACCCGTTTGGCACCGACGCCCTTGGTCGTGACATTCTCGTCCGCGTTATCTACGGTGCACGCGTTTCGCTGTCCGTTGGCATTATGGCCACCGCGATCTCCACGGTGATCGGTCTGGTCATGGGAGCCCTGGCCGGCTTCTATGGCGGCATCTGGGATACGATCATCATGCGTTGTGCGGATATCTTCCTGGCGTTCCCGTACGTGTTGTTCGTTGTCGCCATGATCGCCGTTATCGGCCGTGGTCTTCAGAACGTCTTTATCGCCATCGGTATTCTCGGCTGGCCTTCGATTGCGCGCGTCTTCCGATCCGCGATCCTGACGGTCAAGGAAAACGACTATGTTGACGCTGCGCGCGCGATGGGTGCATCCGATGCTCGTATCGTCGTGCGTCACATCTTCCCGAACTCCGTCGCCTCCATTGTGGTCTACGCGACCATGAACATCGGTGGCGCCATTTTGACCGAGTCCGCTCTGTCCTTCCTCGGCATGGGCGTTATTCCGCCTACGCCTTCGTGGGGCTCCATGATTCAGGACGGTCAGCAGTATCTCCTGACTGCTCCCTGGATGATGATCATGCCCGGTCTGGCAATTCTCTCGACGGTGCTCGCCTTTACCCTGCTGGGTGACGGTCTGCGCGACGCCCTCGACGTCAAGATGAAGGACGCATAAGGATGAAGAAGAACAAGAACTATGTGGACCTGAAGGACCAGCCGGTTCCCGAGGGCCAGCATCTGCTCGAGGTCGATGACCTTAAGATGTATTTCCACACCGAGGATGGCGTCGTTCGCGCTGTCGATGGTGTCTCCTACACGCTCGATCGCGGCGAGACCCTGGGCGTCGTCGGTGAGTCCGGCTCCGGTAAGTCCGTGACCGCCATGACCATCATGGGTCTTATCTCGATGCCTCCGGGAAAGATTGAGGGCGGCGACGTTCGCTATCGCGGTCGTTCTATCCTCGAGATGACCGAGGAAGAGATGCAGCACATTCGTGGTAACGATATCGCGATGATCTTCCAGGATCCTATGACCTCCTTGAACCCGGTCTATAAGATCGGCAAGCAGGTGGGCGAGGGCCTTCGTCTGCATCGTGGCTACTCCAAGCAGGAGGCGCTCAAGCGCGCCACCGAGCTTTTGGACCTCGTCGGCATTCCCGAGCCCGAGAAGCGCGTCAATGAGTATCCGCACCAGTTCTCTGGTGGCATGCGTCAGCGCGTCATGATTGCCATGGCCCTTGCCTGCGATCCCGATATTCTGATTGCCGACGAGCCCACGACTGCTCTGGACGTTACCATCCAGGCTCAGATTATTGAGCTTATGCAGGAGATGCAGGAGAAGAACGGCAACGCCATCATCATGATCACCCACGACCTGGGCGTTGTTGCCGATATGGCCGACAAGATTATGGTCATGTACGCCGGCCGTCCCGTCGAGTTCGGTACTGCTGAGGAAATCTTCTACGAGAGCCGCCATCCCTACACCTGGGGTCTTATTCGTTCCATTCCGGAGCAGGCTATCGAGGAGAAGAAGCCGCTTACGCCGATTCATGGCAACCCGCCTTCGCTCATGAACCTGCCCGAGGGCTGTGTCTTCTCTCCTCGCTGCCCCTATGCGACGGACAAGTGCCGCAAGCAGCGCCCCGAGCGCGTTGTCACCGAGTCTGGTCACTACTCTGCGTGCCACTACTCCGGTGACCCCGAGTTCCTCAAGAACGCTCCTGAGACGTCCCGTACGCGCAAGGATTCCAAGAAGGGAGGCGAGGCGTAAATGGCAGACAATAACGAGCTTACTCCGCTGCTGAAGGTCGAGCACCTCTCTAAGGAGTTCCCCGCAGAGTCCGGCATGTTCGCCAAGCGTTTTTCCAAACGCGTCGTCTCTGCTGTGAACGACATCTCTTTTGAGATTTATCCTGGCGAGACCTTTGGTCTGGTTGGCGAGTCTGGTTGCGGTAAGTCCACCACGGGCCGCACCATCATGCGTCTGACCAAGCCGACTGCCGGTAAGGTGTTCTTCCAGGGCAAAGATGTTGCCGAGATGAGCAAGCATGAGATCAAGGACATGCGTCGTGAGATGCAGTTTATCTTCCAGGATCCTTATGCTTCGCTCAATCCTCGTATGACCATCGGCGAGATCGTCTCCGAGCCCATGACCATTCACGGCGTGGGCACCAAGGAGGAGCGCATTGAGCGTGTCCGCGAGCTTCTCGACGTTGTCGGACTGAACCCCGAGCACATTAACCGCTATCCGCACGAGTTCTCGGGCGGTCAGCGTCAGCGTGTCGGCATCGCCCGCGCGTTCGCTCTGAAGCCCAAGCTGATCATCTGCGACGAGCCCGTTTCCGCTCTGGATGTGTCCATTCAGGCCCAGGTTCTGAACCTGCTCAAGGAACTTCAGGACAAGTTCGGTACGGCGTATCTGTTTATCGCCCACGACCTGTCCGTCGTGCAGCACATCTCCGATCGCGTCGCCGTTATGTATCTGGGTAAGATGGTCGAGGTTTCGGACTGGAAGACGCTCTACAGTGAGCCGCACCACCCGTACACGCAGTCGCTGCTGTCTGCTGTGCCGGTGCCCGATCCGGATATCCAGAAGACCCGCAAGCGCATCATCCTCGCTGGCGATCCGCCGTCGCCGCTGGATCCGCCGACCGGCTGCCGTTTCCACACGCGTTGCCCGATTGCGCAGGGCATCTGCTCCGAGAAGCTTCCTGAGTTTAAGGAAGTTGCTCCGGGTCACTGCTGCGCCTGCCACTTCGCGGAGCCGTTCCCGATTAAGGAATCGCACATCGACCTGTAGTCGGTTGTTTGTCCGGGCCCGTGCTGGACTTAGTTTTCAGAACGTCCTCGACCATGGAAACCCCCTTATCCTGCTCCTTCGGAGCTGTGGATAAGGGGGCTTCCTGGTCTGCGGAATGTTCTGAAAACTAAGTCCAGCACGGGCCCTGTGTTACCGCTGCAGGGGGGGCGATTCCTTGATCGCTCACTTAATCTAATAGGAAAGTTAGTGAGGCCGGAGCTTTAGCTCCGGCCTCTTTATATAGGGGCTCGGCAAAGCCGAGCCACCAAATTTACATCAGCCCCCAGTACATGTTTGAGAACTGTGCCTGGAGTATGTGTTGGTAGGCCCCGAATCGGTGTTGCCTCCCGGCGCATTCCGCAGGGGGAGCGATATTTTGCAGCACGAAGTGCGTAGCAAAATATCGCTCATGCCCGAGGACGCGCCGGGAGGCAACACCGATTCGGGGCCAGACATACGGATCTACCTGCGCATTTACAAATTCGTAAACTTTTTTGAAAAAAGTGCTTGCACAGTTCTCGAATCATAGGTTATTATCTTCCTCGTTGAACGCGCGGGTCGAACAAAACGAACTGCGAATCAACAACATAGCATGTCGGAGTGGCGGAATTGGCAGACGCGCTAGCTTGAGGTGCTAGTGACCGCTTTTTGGTCATGCGGGTTCAAGTCCCGCCTCCGACACCATCGCATTTGAGAAGCCTCTACGGAGGCTTTTTTGTTACCGATAGACGGTGAGGTTCACGATGGAAACGCTTGAGCGCAACGAGTGGGCAGACGTTGCCCAACTAGTCGAGATCACGAGCGATGCTGTCATCATCTGCGAGCTCGACGGTACCATTCTACATGTGAATAATCGCTTACTTGGTTTGATGTGCGAGGAACGCGCCGACGTCATCGGTGGAGATGTCAAAGACGTCCTGTACTCGTCCGCTTTTGAACGTGCGACGGAACATCGTCTGCCATTTGAAACTGATGGCTCCGAGAGCGAACTGATGCTCAAGCTGAGCGACGGCTCCTTTATTCCCGTATTGGTTCGCGCGGGTTCCGTAACGCCTCCACGTATCTTTGGGCGCCGCGCGCCACGTGTCCTGGTGGCACTTCACAGTATCGAGGAACAGTATTCTCACGACCGTCAACTCAAGCGTGCGTTATCGGAGCTTAGAGTGGCGAACAAGCGTCTCTCTGGCACGCTCTCGGTCATTATGAGCACCGTGGGCTCCGATGAGCTACCCAGCCTGCTTGATACCGTTTTGAACCAACTTGTAGGAACGCTCGATGCTTCGGGTGCCGCTATCTATTTTTCAGAGAGCGGCGGTTTTAAGCTTCGCGGTGTCTCCAAGGAGCTGCACGACAGCTACCTGCCCGAGTTTTTGCCGTATGGCGCTGGCATTCCGACGTATGTTCTTCGCGAGTCGCGTGCCTGTCGCTTGTCGATTCAGCAGGACCTTGAGGGCGATAGGGCCGCCTCCGGTATGTTCATGGACCTGGATAATCGTTCTAAGCACCTGTTGCGCATGCAGGATATGCCTCCGTACCGCAGCGAGATCTGTCTTCCCGTTTTTTACGGTACGCAGATCCTTGGCGTGTTGGAAGTTGGTTGGAAACGCCCCCAGGCACCGCTCGCCTATGACGTTAATGTACTTGAGGTCATTTGCGATTACCTGTCTATCCAGCTGGTTGGCATGGCATCGAGCCTTCGCTCTCGTCGCACGGCCGAGCTTGGCCGCTCGCTCAATGTCTTACGTGATGAGTTGTTTACCTTTCTAGACGATTCCACCGCGGCTACCCAGGCGGTATCGTCCGAGATCTGCAATATGCTCAACTGCCATTTTTGCCCTGTTGAGTATGACGCCAGTCTGGACTCCTACGTCATAGATTTTGAAGGCGGCAGTCGCGTTGCTTTGCCGGATGATCCCGAGAAGCTTTTCTTTTCTACGACGGCGCCGGCGGCACGTCTGGGAGCTGGCCCTGATGGCTTTGAGGCATCTGTTTTGGGCGGCACGAGTGCCGAGGACCTTAAACACGTCCGTATAACTCGCGTTGACGAATCGATGCCTATGGGAGGCTGGCTTAGGGCGCATGGTCTGCCTTGTCAGGGTCTCTACGTCGACTTCGGCATCGAGGCGGGGCGCCCGCGCTCTGAGGGTGATGGCAAGCACAGCAACGACGCGATTGTTCCTGCTTCTGTTGCGAAGGGCCCGACGACGCGCGCACTGCTGCTTCGTGATGGCAGCCAAGAGCCGATTGATGACCTTGAATATGACTACTTGGTGCACTTGGCGCATGACTTTGAACTGATCTACGAAGGCGAATCTCAAAAGCGCGAGGAGCGCCATATCGCTCAGACCCTCCAGATCGGCATGAGAAATTCCTTGGGGGATGTTCCGGGTATCGCAACCGATTCGGTGTACCTGTCGGCCACGAACTCGGCGTTGGTCGGCGGCGATTTCTATACGCTCATCCGACTTCCCGACGACTGCGCCGTCATGATTCTGGGCGATGTGTCTGGCAAAGGCATTGAGGCCGCATCGATGTCCGCGCTCGTCAAGACGGCCCTGACGGCCTATGCCTGGGAGGGTGCGGGGCCCGCCCGCATGGCTCGTTCGCTCAATAGCATGCTCATGGGCTTTTCGAGGGTCGAGACGTTCGTGACGGCCTTTATCGCCAAGATTGACCTTAAAGCCGGACGCGCAACGTATTGTTCGGCGGGCCATCCTCCGACCATGGTCATCAGGCCAGAGTCGATGCCGCTGGGTGGCGGCGAGGCCCGTGGGGGAGAGGTCGAACTGCTTGGATGCCAATCGGGTGTAATCGGCGCATTCGAAGGCATGGTGTACGAGACGGGCGCCTTTACGTTCGCCCCTGGCGATATGCTCTTTATGTATACGGATGGAACGATTGAGGCCCGTGACCGCACCGGAGCGTTCTTTGGCGAGCAGCGCTTGCGCGATCTTCTGCTTTCTGTTTCGGCGGAGGGCGTGTCGGGCATTTGCGGCAAGGTCTTGGGCGAGCTTGACCGATTTACCGATTCGGCGCTGGACGATGACATTGCATTGGTGTCCCTTGAGTTTTTACGGGGTCGTTCATAGACGACCCTGGGCGGGTTGAATCCGCACGGTTGGGAAAACGAATGCATCGAGTGGGCTTTTTTGGGGAACCATGGTCGTATGAATGAGTGGAATGACATAGCGGTTTTGACGCCACCGGGTGATGTCGACATCGCCTCGGTGCCCGTGCTGCGCCGACGGTTGGATAATTTGATCGACCGGGGCGTGCGTCGCATTGTCATCAATTGCCAGGCCGTGGGCTTTATCGACTCGA
>CAKTWE010000094.1 GCA_934630385.1 uncultured Collinsella sp. | reverse complement strand
CATTGACCTCGATCAGCACACGCTGAGGGCCGGCAAGCTCGCCCGCCTCAATCTTGCGGGCCGCGCGACTCGAAACGGCCTGCGCCAAATGCAGCGATCCCACCGAATGAATCAGCTCGGCCGAACCCAACACGGCGTTGATCTTGTTAGTCTGAAGGTTGCCAATCATGTCAAAACGCACCGCAGGCAGCTCTGGATGTTCAGCCAAGCCCGCAAGCTTGCGAACAAGCTCCTGCGGACGGTTCTCGGCAAAATGACGATACCCTGCCTGGATGGCGGCAACGGTCTCATCGACGCCAACGGTCTTGGAGACGGCAATCAGACGTGCGGCATCGTGAGAACGGCCCGCGCGATCGAGTGCGGCATAAAAGCGTTCGAGAATCTGCTCGCGGCGAGCGCGCATCAAGTCCAAATAATTATCCATTGCCAATCGCCTCCGCTAACAGCCATACAAGTAGTCCCATGCTAACGCAAGAGCGCGGCCCTGCATGTGCAAGGCCGCGCTCACTTAGGTATTTACAATCTTTCGACGAACGGAGCTACTCTACTCCTCGTCATCCTCGGTGTCACCCTCGTCCTCGAGGTGCTCAAGCAGGTAGCGAAGACCCTCGCTCACCTCGTGAGCGGGCACCTTGGCAACGTAGTACGCATCGACAGCGGGCCTCATGATGACGCCCTCGCCCGAGGGTACGCGCATGCTCTCGAGCTCGTCCTCGTCCGTGCGGGCGATATCGCCGGCGTTCATGCGCTGACCGGTCAAAAGGAAGGTCAGACGGCAGGCGGCATCGATGGAAATCGAGGCGATGCGATCGAGATAGCGCGAAACCATGATGGCGCGACGCAGGTCGTCATAGTTGCTGTCGTCATCCATAAACTCGCCCGCGTCCATGCGGTTGAAGGTACGGAAGAACTTCTCGTAGGCCGCGTGCACCGGCTCGTCCTCGACGGCAAGGTTGCAGATGATGGACATGTCGTTGGTGACGAGCGCGGAAAGCGACGAGCCCAGCACCTGGTAAACAGCTTCGGCCTCGGCCTCAACCGTACCGACGAGCTCCTGGGGCAGCGAGATGTCGGCCTTGACCATGTGACGCGTGGCGCGGCAGATCTGGCGAACCTTATCGGTCATGCGCTGCAGGTTAAAGTCGACGTAGATGATCGTCTGCAGTAAGCGGAAGTCGGAGGCGACCGGCGACTGCGTAGCGATCAGGTTGTAGCACACGGCCTCCAGGTTGGCGCAGCGCGCATCAATCGAAAGCGTGCGCTTCTTGGTCTTGGTGGCGAGCTTGCGGTCGTCGGTCACATAGGCCTTCACGGCGTCGTGAAGTGCCAGGTCTACAGCCTCGTAGATGCTCAACATCTCGTGACGAGCCTCGACGAGCTGACGGGAAAACAGTTTGCGCATGTTTCACTCCAATCAGTTGGGTGCGGTCATGCCGCCCGCACAGTGAATACGCACCGGACCAGGTCCGATCGGCTTGGGACTAGTCGCACCGATCAGCCAAAGCGGCCGGTGATATAGTCTTCCGTCCGCGAATCCACCGGGCTGGTAAAGATCGCGTCGGTTTGACCATACTCGATGAGCGTGGCGGGCTCGCCGGCAACTTCCTGCAAGAAAAATGCGGTGTAGTCGCTAATTCGAGCTGCCTGCTGCATTGAATGCGTGACGATGATGATCGTCATCTCGGGCGCCAGCTCGGCCATCAGATCCTCGACCTTGGAGACGGACGTGGGGTCGATGGCGGAGCAGGGCTCGTCCATCAGAAGGACATCGGGCTGCACCGCAAGCACACGCGCGATGCACAGACGCTGCTGCTGACCGCCCGAGAGCGCCAAACCATCCTTGTTGAGCTGATTGGATACCTCTTTCCAGAGGTTGGCGCGCTTGAGCGATTCTTCCACGATGTCATCGAGGTCGCTTTTGCTAGTCACGCCCTGCAGACGAGGGCCAAAAGCGACATTCTCGTAGATGGATTTAGGGAACGGGTTGGGCTGCTGAAAGATCATGCCCACGCGACGGCGGAGGTCGACCGGATCGACGCCCTCAGCATAGATATCGTTGCCGTCAAGCGTCATGGTGCCCTCGACGCGCGTACCCTCGATCAGGTCGTTCATGCGGTTGATACAGCGCAAAAACGTCGACTTGCCGCAGCCCGAAGGGCCGATAAACGAGGTGATGGCGTTTTTGGCGATGTTGAGGTCAAGCCCCGTCAGCGCATGAAAGTCACCGTACCAAAAGTTGAAATCCTTGGCCGTGATGGCCGCTTGCTCCAACGTAGGAGCGGACTGATAGACGGACATGGGACTCCTTAACTAGCGGCGCTTGCGCGACAGGAAGCGCGCAAACAGGTTGAAGGCCAAAATGATCACCATCAACAGGAGCGCGGTGCCATAGGCTGCGTTCATGTTGATGCCGTCGTTGGCAAGCAGGTACAGGTGGACCGTCATGGGGCGGCCGGAATCGAGTGGCGAGATAGGCAGGTTGATGGCCTGACCCATGGTGTAGAGCACCACCGCAGTCTCGCCGATGGCACGGCCGATGGCAAGGACGATACCGGTGGCGATGCGGCCAAAGGCAGAAGGAAGCACGATCTTGGAAACGACCTGCCACTTGGTGGCGCCCAGGCCGTACGCGCCCCAACGGATATAGCGCGGCACAGCGCGAATGGCCTCCTCGGTGGTGCGCATGACGATGGGAAGCATCAAGAGCGCGAGCGCCAGGGCGGCCGAGACCATCGAAAGACCCAAGCCCATGGCCTCGACAAACAAAGCGTAGCCAAACAGGCCCATGACGATGGAAGGTACCGAGGCCAAGGCGTCAGCGGCATAGCGAATGAGTTCGACGACCTTACCCTGCTTGGCGTATTCGGCAAGATAGACGGCCGCCAGCACGGCAATCGGCGTGCAGATGAGCATGGCAAGCGCCGTCACGTAGATGGTCGAGACGATCGTGGGCCAAATACCGCCTTCGGCGTTGACGCCCTGGGGCCAACCGAAGATAAAGTCGAGCGAGATATGCGGCAAGCCGTTGATGACCACGTAGGCGATGATGGCGACCAACACCAGCGTAGTGATATAGGCCGCAACGCGGAACACGCCGAGCATGAGTTTGTTGGACAGGTCCTTGTTGATGCGGCCCTTCTTGCCGTGGGAAAGGGCACGCTTGATGCGCTCACGCGACGAGGTCGTATCGACCGTCGTGTCAACGGAATCGGACATAGCCTACCCCCTCTTCTTCTTGGAAATCAGACGGACAATGCCCACCAACGCGGCGGAGATGATAAACAGGACCACGCCCATGCCAAAGAGCGCCGAGCGGTGCAAGCCCGAGGAGTAGCTCATGTCGAGCGCAATCTGGCTCGTGAGCGTCGAGATGGGGCTCGCGATACTATCGGGAATGACCGGAGCATTACCCACGACCATGAGCACGGCCATAGTCTCGCCGATGGCGCGCCCCATGCCCAAAACGATGGCGTCCACAATGCCCAGCTTGGCGGCCGGCAGCACGACCTTATAGATGGTCTGCCACTTGGTGGCGCCCATGGCATAGGAAGCCTCGCGAATACCCATGGGAATGGAGTTAAGGGCATCGATGGTGAGCGTGGTGATCGTGGGAACGATCATGATGGCAAGGACGAACCAAGCCGTCAGGGCACCAAAGCCAAGACCACCGGTCATCTGCGCGATAAACGGGCGGATGATGACCATGCCAAAGAAGCCGTAGATGATGGAGGGGATGCCCGCCAGCAGGTCGACGGCAGGGCTGATGAGCTTGCGCACGCGCTTGTTGGCGATCTCGACCAGATACACGGCCGTGCCCACGCCCAGGGGCACACCCATGGCGAGCGCACCAACGGTCACCATGCCCGAACCGGCCAGCAGCGACATAATGCCGTAGTGGCCCTCGGAGGGCGCCCACATAAAGCTAAAGAAGTCCGCCAGACCGATATCGGTAAAGACGGGCAGGGCCGAACACGTGGTAAAGACAAAAATCAGGATGACGGTAACGACCGCCAAAAATGCGCAGGCGAAAAAAATCCACTGCAGCGCCTTCTCCTTGATATAGGTGCTGCGCGACACGAGCGCCAGCTCGCGCTTCCTGGGCGCCTGAGCCTTCTGCTCAGTATGGGGGGTTTCCTGTGCTTCCATGCTACTCACTCCCCTTCCCGTCGTTGGTGACGGGAATAAAGCCCGCCTCGCGAATCTGCTTGTCCATCTTTTCGGACGTCACGTAGTCGATGTAGGCCTGCGCCTGCTTGGAGGGCGTACCCTTCACAAAGAAGTAAAGGTCGCGCGAGATAGGATACCCGCCGCTTGCAACCGTTTTCTCGGACGCCTCGACGTGATTGACCGAGACAGCCCTAACCGAGGTCTTGGCATTGAGACTATCGACAAAGCCCAGCGAAATGTAACCGATGGCCCCACGCGAACGAGACACGACGTCGCGAACCTGGCCCGTGCCCGAAAGAACGGCCGAGCGGCGATCGAACGGCGTGCCGTCCATCACGATGGTACGGAAGGCCTCGCGCGTGCCGGACGCCTCATCGCGGTTGATGACCTGAATCTTCAAGTCCTCACCACCGACCTCTTTCCAGTTGGTGATCTTACCGGCGTAGATATCGCGAAGCTGCTCGGTCGAGAGATTCTCGACTGGGTTGTCCTCATTCACGATGACCGCAATGCCGTCGTGGGCGATAACGATGGGAGTCAGGCCCAGGTCTTGTTCATCGGCATTGAGGCTACGGGAGGAGCTGGCGATATCAGCGGTGCCGGCGCTGACGGCCTCGATGCCGGCAGAGGACCCCAAGCCAGAGACGAGCACGTCGGTACCGGTCTCTTCCTTAAAGCCCTCGGCCGCGATCTCGGCGATGGGAAGGCAGGTCGTGGAACCCGCCACGGTAATGGAAGAAGTGGAAGATCCCGAGGAGCAGGCACACAGCGTGAGCGTGAGTACCGCCGCACTCAGGACCGATACGATCTTTCTCATAGCATCACGCCGATCGCAGCATGGCGCCCGCAGGTGCCGCCCTCGTTGCGATAGGAGTAAAAGCGGTCGTTCTGACGCACGGTGGAGAGCTGCGTGTCTACGATATTGTCCGTATCGACGCCGGCGTCCAGCAGCGCCTCGCGAATTGCGGCAGAAAGGTCGAGCATGCGAGAGACGCTCGCATCGATGCAAGAAAACTCGGCGGCAAAGCGATCCATGAGTTCCTGGGATACCTCGTATTCGTCACCCAAGATATGGGGACCAATATAGGCGAAGACGTCGCTCGCGTCGCAGCCAGCGGCATCGCAAAGCGCCTGACACGCCTTGGCGGAAATGCGCGCAATCGTGCCCTTCCAGCCAGAATGTACCACGGCAAATCCGCCAGGAGCCACCAGCACCACGGGAACGCAGTCGGCAAAACAGAGCAGCACAGGCACCTCATGGGCCGTGCAGACGATGGCATCGCAGCCCTCGGCAACCTGCTCGCGAATATCCTCGAGATCGTCGGCACCGCTCGAGGTTACCGTAACGATATGGTCACCATGCACCTGATTGGGAACGAGTAGGTTGTCCTCGCACTCGGAGGCCCCCATGGCCTCGAGCGCACGACGACGATTTTCTTGAACAGCAAAGGGGTCATCGCCTACATGCGAGCCCAGGTTGAGCGAGGAGTACGCATCTTCTGAAACACCACCGGTGCGCTCGGTAAAGGCAAAACGAACATCGGTCGTCGCACCCTCCACCAACGTAACTCCATCATGGTCGACACGCGAAACGTTGTCCGCACGTGCTGCCATACTAAAGCCTCCTAATACAACAAGTACCGCGGCGTCGCCGCGCAGCCTGCATTTATACGGCTGTCATACTTCCTTAAAAGGATACCCGCTGCACTGAAGGCAATCGTAAAGAGAACGTAAGGAGATTGGATGCTCTGGTTTACAAAGTTGATACAAAAAGGGCGCATCCATACGGACGCGCCCCTGTGCAACACAATGCAGAGAACGGCTTAGAAGCTACCACGCTTAAGGAAATCGGGGAGCTCGAACTGGTCGTTACCAAAGTTGGGGAGCTCGGTACCGCCGACGTTGCGAGTCGGGGCAGCCTGAGCCGGGCTGGCAGCCGGAGCAGTGCGCTGCGGCTCGGCAGAAGCAGAGCCCTTGCTCTGGGACTGCTGGGCAGCGAAGAGCTCGTCCTGACGGTTGACATTGGAGTCGGAGAAGCCCGTGGCGATAACGGTGATGCGCACCTGGTCGCCCAGGGACTCGTCGACAACAGTACCAAAGATGATGTTGGCCTCGGGATCGACGGCGTTGGCGACAACGTCGGCAGCGTCGCTGATCTCTTGGATACCCAGATCCTTGGAGCCGGCGATGGAGAGCAGGACGCGCGTAGCACCATCGATAGAGC